>CAIZLI010000109.1 GCA_903933765.1 uncultured Bacteroidota bacterium | reverse complement strand
TGAAAATTTAGAGAAAGCTATCCCTGTAGCAAGTCAACCTTAAATTGAATTGGTTGCTATATAAAAAAGGCGCTTCGTTTGAAGCGCCTTTTTTATAGGATATTTTATTTATCTATCTATCTATTGATTCAAGTTCGATAAGCTCTTATTTTTAATAGATTCTTTTTAATGCAACATCGTCAATAAAGCTGTTATAACTTGGTCAATTTCGGCTTTGGTATTTTGTTTAGAGAATGAAAAACGAACAGTTACAATCTCTGAGCCTTTATTCAATGCGTTAATGACATGTGAACCTTGTTGGGCACCACTTGAACAAGCACTTCCTCCACTTGCACAAACATGGTGCATATCTAAATTAAACAGGATCATTTCTGTTTTTTCATTTTTTGGAAAGTTCACACTTAATAAATTATATAAGCTTCTTCCAAATGGGTCACCATTGAAACTGACACTAGGTATTTTTTCAACCAATTGATCATGTAAATACTGTTTCAAGGATTGGATATAAGCACGATCTTCCTCGTATTTTTCTGTAGCGAGTTCAAGTGCCTTTGCAAAACCAACAATTCCGTATAAGTTTTCAGTTCCTGCACGCATATTACGCTCTTGAGATCCTCCATGCACCAAAGGACTGATCTTCACATTTTCGTTGATGTATAAAATACCAACACCCTTAGGCCCATGAAATTTATGTCCAGCGCCAGTGATAAAATCAACAGGAACCTGACTTAATTCAAAAGGGAAATGCCCTACGGTCTGCACCGTATCACTATGAAAATAAGCATGTGATTGTCTACAAAGCTGTCCTATAGCAGCCATGTCAATCATGTTTCCAATTTCGTTATTGGCATGCATAATGGTTACGATCGTCTTTTCAGTTGATCCTGCAAGTAATGTTGCCAAATGGTCCATATCGATATGTCCATTCGGTAATATTTGTATAAAGCTTAATTTAAGGTTGTGCAATTTTGCTAAATGTGTTACCGTATGCAAAGTTGCATGGTGTTCTATTGGAGAACTAATGATATGCTTGCAACCTAAATCGTTGATGGCAGCATTTAAAACCGTGTTGCTACTTTCAGTACCACCACTAGTGAAAAATATTTCAGCAGGTTTGGCACCTAAGTTTTTTGCCACAGATTTTCTTGCTTGTTCAATGGCCAATCTTGTTTCTCTGCCATAGCTATAAATAGAGGAGGGGTTGCCAAATTTTTCGGTCAAATAAGGCATCATTGCTTCTAGTACTTCAGGCGCAAGCGGTGTAGTCGCTGCATTGTCAAAATAGATTCTCTGCATGATTGCTAAATTACTGAATTTTAAGGATCAGCTGAATAATTTTATCCGCTAATGCATCTGCTGCTGCTTGTGTTTTCGCTTCGGTATAAATGCGCATAATTGGTTCTGTATTACTTGATCTTAAATGCACCCATTCGTTTTCAAAGTCTATCTTTAGTCCATCCACATCGTTCATTGGGTATGCGGCAAATTCTTTTTTTAATTGTTCAAATATTGTTGACAATGAAAGGTTGGCATTGAGATCCATTTTTTTCTTACTCATAAAATAAGCAGGATAACTAGCTCTTAAATTGGAACAGCTTGTTTCGGCTTTAGCAAGATGTGATAAGAACAATGCAATACCAATTAAAGCATCTCTACCATAATGTAAATCTGGCACAATGATACCGCCATTGCCTTCTCCACCAATCACAGCTTTTTCGGCTTTCATTTTTGTCACCACATTCACTTCGCCAACAGCACTGGCAAAATAAGTACAGCCATGTTGTTCAGTGACATCTCTTAGAGCCCTTGTAGAGGAGAGATTACTCACTGTAGCACCTTTAGTATATTGTAAAATATAATCCGCAACAGCGACTAAGGTGTATTCCTCTCCAAATAAATTCCCATCCTCACTCACAAAACATAAACGATCCACATCGGGATCCACTGCAATACCGAGATGTGCTTTTTCTTTTACAACAGTAGCACAAAGTTCAGTTAAGTGTTCTTTAAGTGGCTCAGGATTATGTGCAAAATCTCCACTCATTTCTGCATTCAATACAACAACATCCTCTACACCTATCGCTTTTAACAGTGCAGGCACCGTAAATGCACCAGAACTATTAATAGCGTCTATAACTACTTTGAAGCCTGCTTTCTTGATCGCATAAATATCGACCAATGGATGTTCCAAGATTGCTTGAATATGTTTTGACAAACTGTTATCATCACCAATCAGTTCACCCATGGCATCCACAGGAGCGTATACAAAATCTTCTTGTTCTGCTAAAGCTAAAATGATTTTTCCTTCCTCACCACTTACAAATTCCCCATGTTCATTTAACAATTTAAGGGCATTCCACTCTTTTGGATTGTGACTAGCAGTCAAAATAATGCCACCATCCGCATTTTCAAATACCACGGCCATTTCTACAGTAGGTGTCGTGCTTAATCCTAAATGCACCACATCAATGCCAAGGGCCAATAAACTTTGTTCCACCAAGGCTTCAACCATTAAGCCACTCATTCTTCCATCACGACCTACAATCACTTTCTTTTTTCCAGCTGATTTTCTGATCAACCAGGTACCATAGGCAGATGCAAATTTTACAATATCGATTGGTGTGAGGTTATCGTTTGGGCGACCACCAATGGTGCCTCTAAAACCTGAAATGCTCTTGATTAATGACATAGCTAAATATTAAAATAAATCGGTATGCAAATTTACTTTAAATTTTTCCACTTCCTTGTATCTTTACCGCATGGGGCTAAGTATTTTTCAACAAATTAAGGACATCGATCAAGCATTGTTTTACCAAATCAATGGGGTATGGCACCATCCTATACTAGACGCTGTTCTGCCTTGGACCAGACATTCCAATAATTGGATCCCCTTGTATATTGGACTCTTGGGCTGGTTGATCTATCAAGTTGGATGGAAAACCTTAAAATGGCTTTTGTTTGCATTGATCAATGTAGGGCTGACAGATCAAATAAGCAGCAGTGTATTTAAACCATTTTTTCATCGTTTAAGGCCTTGTAACGATCCTGCATTAGTAGGCAAAACCCGACTTTTATTAGACCATTGTTCTGGTGGTTTTAGTTTTACTTCCTCCCATGCTGCCAATCATTTTGGGTTAGCTATATTTATTTTTATGACATGGGGGATTGCACAAAAAAAATACACAAAATACTTTTTTGTATGGGCGGGCATCATTGCTTTTGCGCAAATCTATGTTGGGGTGCATTATCCATTGGATATCATTGGCGGTACCATCATTGGATTGATTTCGGGATTTGCAATGGCAAAGGCGTATTTAAAATGGGTAGGCCCAATGGAATTTAAACAAGGTTAAGACGCATATTTTAAAATGGGTGCTATCATTACAATATATCAAAATGAATAAAAATACATTCTGGCTTTTACTCGCTGCAATTTTAGGGGTTCAATTGGTTGGGGTGTTTTGTATTCCCTTAATGGATATTGATGCTGCACAATATGCGTCTATCAGTAGAGCAATGTTAGAACGTAATAGTTTTCTTCAAATTTATGATCTTGGAAAAGATTATTTAGACAAACCCCCAATGCTTTTCTGGTTATCGGCTCTATCCATGAAAATTTTTGGCATTTATGATTGGGCTTATAGAATACCATCATTTATTTTTTTATTACTTGCTTTGTTTGCTACGTTCAAATTTGCGAAGTTAAAATACAATCAAACTGTAGCAGAATTAGCAGTGTTAATTTTAGCAAGCTGTCAAGCCTTTTTTTTAATTGCCCATGATGTAAGAACAGATACCATGTTGATGGGATGGGTGGCTTTAAGTATTTGGTTGATTGCAAAATGGGCAGCCTCCAATGACTTAAAAGACTTTGTATGGGCTATGGTGGCGATTGCTGGAGGCATGATGACTAAAGGACCTATCGCACTGGTGGTACCTGTGTTGGCTTTTGCACCACAATGGTTTTTTGAAAAAAAATGGACTTATTTTTTTAAACCAATTTATCTATTAGGCATCTTGATCATTGGCATTTTATTGATACCTATGAGCTGGGGGTTGTACCAACAATTCGATTTACATCCTGGTAAATTAATTAATAATATTCCGATACAATCAGGGTTGAGGTTTTATTATTGGACCCAAAGTTTTGGCAGGTATACAGGGGAGAATTATTACCATGAGATGAGCTATCCAACTTTTCTTTTGGAGAATATGCTTTGGAGTTTTTTACCATGGATTTTTATTTTTATCTGGGCCTTTGTAGCAAAGGGCATCACAATGTTTAAGGAGGGATTATTTAATGTACAAACAGAAAGAATTAGTTTTTTTGGTTTCTTTTTAACCTATCTAGTCTTGTCAAGAAGCCAGGCACAATTGCCACATTATATTTTTGTGGTCTTCCCATTGGCTGCGATCCTCACTGCTGCACATGTATCAACTTTATTAGAACAAGCCGATCGTTTACAAAAATGGATTAAATGGTTTTTTGGATTCCATCTATTTATTTTTCTGATTTTATTGATTGCGATGATTTTGATTATCAAGATTCCGTTTGGAAGCATGGATGGTCCATGGGGTCTTTGGATATTTTTTGGAACAATCCTATTCATGATAAATATTGGGCCAAAGCAACAAAGCTATATTCAAAGATGGATCAACATGAGTATCGTGTTAATGATTGGACTAAACTTAATTTTAAATAGTTTCTTTTATCCTCATCTATTGGAATACCAGTGGGGGAATGCCTTGGTTAAGCAAGCGAAACAAAAAAAATGGGACATTAAAAAAGTTGCTTTGTATAAAATGCCCAATAGCAACGCGTTTCATTTTTATGGACAACATATTTTCCCGGTCATTCAAGACAGCAGTCTTTTAAAAGAAGGACAATGGATCGTGGCAGATAGTATACCCGCTCAGCAATTATTACAAGATTTCCCGAACACGACCATCTTATATCAAGGCAAAAGATTCCACGTCACATTATTGACTTTGGAGTTTTTAAATCCAGCAACAAGAAACAAGGAATTGACCCCTTATGTATTGATGGAGTTGAAAAAGTAGGATCCTAAAAATTAAATTGGGTCGAATTTTTAGGTGTCGTTAATTCATAACTTTTTCTTACACCACCTACTGTGGTATGTAGAATATTAATTTGATTTGGGTCTATTCCAAATAGGATCTCACAAAAAACATTCAATTGCTTGATTTGTTTAACTTCTTTGATTTCAAAATAACTCCAAGTGCTTTCTTTCTGAATTTCATAGCCAACAAAGTCCATCTTATATTTTACGCCACCCGATTGTAGTGCTAATTTTTTTTGCATGTACAAGTTGATATATTTATTGGCTTGCTCTTTTTGATTTGCTTGGATTAAATCCAATTTTACATTGAATTCTTTTTGAATCATTTTCTCTAAGTCATCTGTATAAGTGCGTGCACTAATTTCAATGGTGGCTTGTTTTGCATTGTGCTCAATTTCTACCACTGATATATAAAAGGGGTGCATTGCAGTTAGCATCCATAGCATCCAATGTTTCAAACCTATCCAGGCCATAGTAATTTATTTTGTGGTTACAAAGGTCTTCATTAATTTAACACCAGAAAAATTCATTTATGGACGAGCTGATTTTGTATCTAAGACTTGGTTTCAAGCACATCATTGATTTAGGAGGGGTAGATCATATTTTATTTGTCTTGGCATTGACCCTGCGTTATATCTGGTCGGATTGGAAAAAAATCCTCGTTTTAGTGACTTCATTTACTATTGGCCACTCCTTGACTTTGGCTTTAAGTACACTGTCCCTGATCGATATTTCGGTGAATTGGATTGAATTCCTGATTCCAGTGACCATCTTAATTACGGCTGTATCCAATTTTTGGGTGAAGGATTTTGACTTTCAACAACGATATTCGGCCCATTATGGACTAGCCCTTTTTTTTGGCCTGATCCATGGCTTAGGGTTTAGTAATTACCTCAAAAGCCTATTAGGGAAAGAAGCATCCTTGCTTGGGCCCTTATTTTCCTTCAATATAGGGCTAGAAATAGGTCAAATATTGATTGTGATGGTCATTTTGGCCCTGTCTTATTGTATCGTATCTATCCTTAAAATACCTAGAAAAATGTATGTGCGGTATGGGTCCATCCTCGCGATATGCTTATCTTTACGTATGATCATTGATCGAATAGCATCTCTTTAAACCTCGAAAAAGAAACAACAATGAAGAAATTATTGTCATTCGGGATCATGTTCTTGACTGTACTGACAGTTGTAGCACAAGATATCCGCAACAACCCTGGTTCTAACCATGGAAACAAGTTTGAACAATTGGGAACTATTTTACCAACGCCAAATGAATACAGAACGGCGAGTGGTGCTCCAGGTACAAAGTATTGGCAACAAAGAGCCGACTACGACATTAAAGCAACTTTAGATGAGAAGAATTTAATGTTACATGGCGCTGAGACCATTACTTATTTCAACAATTCACCTGATGTTTTAACATATATCTGGTTACAATTGGATGAGAATGAGCATAGCACTACTAAAAATGCGGGTTATCCTGATGGTAGTTCAATGGGCAGAGGCATGAGCCCTGCAATGATTGACAAATTAGAAGAAGCAAAAAGCGATAATGGATTAGGTGTGAATATTTTAAAAATCACAGATCTATTGGGTGCTAAATTAAAATACACCGTGAACAAAACGATGATGCGTGTTGAATTACCAACAGCATTAAAGCCAGGTCAAAAATTTGCGTTTAAAGTAGATTGGAATTATAAAATCACAGATAGATTAACTGTAGCTGGTAGAGGTGGATTTGAATTCTTCCCAGAAGACGGCAACCACTTATTCACGATGGCTCAATGGTATCCTCGTCTTGCAGTATATTCTGATTTCCAAGGTTGGCAGCACCACCAGTTTACTGGAAGAGGTGAGTTTGCTTTGACTTTTGGTAATTATAAAGTGGCCATCACTGTTCCTAGTGACCACGTAGTTATGGCGACTGGTGCTTGTCAAAACTATCCTGCTGTATTGAGCCCAGCTCAATTGGCTAGATGGAATAAAGCACAAACTTCATCTGAACCAGTTGAAGTAGTGACTTTAGAAGAAGCAAAGAAAGCAGAAAAAACAAAAGCAACGACTCAAAAAACTTGGGTATTCAATGCAGAAAATGTGCGTGACTTTGCTTTTGGATCAAGCCGTAAATTTAT
>CAIZLI010000108.1 GCA_903933765.1 uncultured Bacteroidota bacterium | reverse complement strand
GGAACAGGTTTATCTATATTAGAGATAGGACACAGAACAACACATTTTGTGGCGGTGGTAGAAGAAGCAAAACAAATTGTAAAAAGATTGATGGATATCGGCGATGATTATGAAGTATTATTTTTACAAGGAGGTGCTACGATGCAGTTCATGCAGGTGCCTATGAATTTATTAGATGAAAATGGTTTAGCAGCAATTTGTGACAATGGTGTATGGGGACATAAAGCAGTGAAAGAAGCGCAACTATTTGGCCCAGTCAAAGTGGTATCAGATACCACTGCAGACAAGCATACGCATATCAATAAAGCCCTTGAACTGCCTGCTAATACTAGTTATTTACACATTACGACCAATAACACGGTGGAGGGCACCCAATGGCATAGCTACCCACAGCTAGGTGTACCATTGGTGGGGGATATGAGTTCGGATATTTTTTGTAGGCCTACCCCATTTCATCAGTTTGATTTAATCTATGCAGGCGCGCAAAAAAATATGGGCGCAGCGGGTGTGACCATGGTCGTTGTAAAAAAAGCAATACTAGGAAAAACAAACAGACAAATTCCTGCTATTTTAGATTATCAAAAACACATAGAAGCAGGCTCTCTATTAAATACGCCACCCGTGTTTTCGATTTATGTAAGTTTACTCACATTAAGATGGATCGAAAAAGAAGGCGGATTGGTAGAGATGGAAAAAAGAAATACAGCCAAAGCAAAATTATTATACGACACAATAGATGCATCTGAACATTTTTATTGTCCTATTGCAAAGGAAGATAGAAGCATCATGAATGCAGTTTTCTTTTTAAAAGATCAATCAAAAGAAGTAGCTTTTTTAAACTTATGTAAGGAAAATGGGATGATTGGCGTTAAAGGTTATAGAACAGTGGGTGGGATTAGAGTAAGCTTGTACAATGCAATGCCTATGTCAAGCGTAGCCGCATTTTGCGACTTAATAAAAGCTTTTGTTTAAATATATTCAAGTAAAATTTTTTTTATTTTTTAACGAATCATTGACCGTCAAGTTCATTATATTCGACAAAATGAACGATATTTGTCTTCATGGCAAAAATTAGTCCTTTTGAAGCATTGCGTCCTCAGCCACAATTAGCGAAGCAAGTTGCAAGTAAACCTTACGATGTTTTAAATAGTGCAGAAGCGAAAGCAGAAGCTGTTGGAAACGCATATTCTTTTTTACATATCACCAAGAGTGAAATTGATTTACCAGAAACGGTAGACATCCATAGTCAACAAGTCTATGATATTGCATTGGATAATTTAAATGCATTCATGCAAAGAGATGTGTTGTTTAAAGAATCAAAACCATGTTATTATATTTATCAATTAATCATGGATGGTCGTGCACAAACTGGATTGGTTTGTGTGAGTAGTTTGGATGATTATGAAAATGGTATCATTAAAAAGCATGAGTTTACGCGTCCAGAAAAAGAGCAGGATAGAATCAATCATATGAAAACGATTGGCGCACAAACAGGCAATGTTTTTTTAGCCTATCGCAATCAAGCGGCCATTGATACTTTGATAGAAAAATGGAAGACCACTAAAAATGCAGTCTATGATTTTACTGCAGATGACGGCATTCAACATACCGTTTGGGCAGTGAGCGACACGGATACCATTGCGCAAATCACCCAATTATTTGAAACAGAAGTGCCATGTACCTATATCGCAGACGGACATCACAGAGCAGCATCTGCGGCTAAAGTGAGAACAGCGATTGGCAAACAAAATACAAGTGCCGACTATTTCTTAACGACTTTGTTTCCATCCAACCAATTGGCGATCATGGATTATAATAGAGTGGTAAAAGATTTGAATGGACATGAAGCAACTGCATTTTTAAATGCACTAGCACAAGATTTTGATGTTCAAACAATGGATGCTGCCTTTAAACCAGACGCTTTGCATCGATTTGGATTGTATATGCAACATCAATGGTATGCATTGACTGCAAAACCAGGCACTTACAATGATGCAGATCCTATTGGTGTTTTAGATGTGACTATTTTATCTAATAATATATTAGACAAATTATTAGGCATCAAGGACCAACGCGTCGATAAAAGAATAGATTTTGTGGGCGGAATCCGTGGGATGGAAGCCCTAGAAGCGAGGGTGGATAGCGGTGAGATGGCTTTAGCAATTAGCTTGTATCCTGTAACGATTGACCAATTATTCAATATTGCAGATGCGGGCGAGGTCATGCCACCAAAAAGCACTTGGTTTGAGCCAAAACTAAGAGATGGCTTATTGACCCATTTGATTCATGATTCCAATAACTAAACAACAATAAATAATCGACTTTAAAAAGATTTATAGAAAAGTCGAGTAGCTTATAATTCCTTTCTAAAACCAGTCTTTTGACTGGTTTTTTTTGTATTTTGTTGTACAAATTATTTGCCATATGGAATCTAAAAGACTCTTTGATTGTATAGAACATCAGTTAACAAATTTTCCTCAGGAAGCCATGTTTGCTGCAAAAGAAAACGGCGCTTGGAAAAAATATCCTACGACCGAAGTTGCT
>CAIZLI010000107.1 GCA_903933765.1 uncultured Bacteroidota bacterium | reverse complement strand
CCCTATGCTGTCCGGACTTTCCTTGGCAATTGCTTACCACGATAGCTCGGGATTGTAGTCGGGTCAAAGGTAGTAAAATAAAGTGGATGTGCTTAATACTCAAAAAAGACTTCCGTAGCACCATATCCATAGAAATCCGAGTATTGGTTGATAAAGCTTTTAACACCCTTCTTTACTTTCAATAAATCGTGTACTTCGTTCTTTAGCTTACCAGAACCAACTCCATGGATAATGATCATCGAAGGCAAATGATTTAACTGTGCTAACTCAAACCATTTTTCAAAAGCTTCTAATTGAAAATGGATGATTTCGGCATTGGTTAAATGACTATGTCGATCCATTAATTTTTCGATATGCAGATCTATCACAGACCTTGCAGCAGGAATATGTTCTTTAATTTTTGAAGCATCATACACTTTATAACCTGCATTTCTTAAAATATCAATTGCAATATGGTTGTCTTCTACTTTATCTGGATAAGTATTAAATAATTCATAGTCCAAGCTTACTTTATTGTCTTCTTTTAAGGTTTCAATTTTTTGGAAGATTTGTTTGGGTTTTATTTTAACTACAGATTCAAAATGGTCTGCTTTTTTCTTATGTTGTTCAGTTAAAGAAAAATCAAATGAAAATTGAGGACTATCATTCACTGTTGCAAATGGAATATCATGAATATAGAAATCGGTAAAAGGGGCGATGGTCGAAGCAATAGAAAAATCTACCTCGCCTTGTGCAGACTGTTCGTACACAAAATTGTATTCGATTCTTGTTTTATTGGATAAGAAGATTTTTAATGTTTCAACCACTTCGTCATTGAAATCGTCTAAACTAAACTTAGGAATTAGATTCAACCAAACACCAGCATCTTCCTTACTGGCGTTCTTTTGTATTTTTTCCTTAGGTATTTGATCTACAAAAAGCTTTTGTGGTGCTTTTTTTTCTGGAAATAATTTCTTCTGGGTAAATCGTTTAAAATAAGGAAAGTCTATCTGATCCATATAAGCCGGGAACTTTACCCCACGTACTTCAATCATCACCATGTCGTCACTCATGATCTCAATGATATGGCCCTCCTCATTGCTATGTAGTACCAATATTTCGTCACCCACTTGATACTTCATCAATTAATTTTTTGCTAAAAGACTATGCTTTTTAGAATACAAAGTATAAATCACCAACCCAATCGACATCCAAACAAAGAACCATAACCAACTTACTGGTGGGATCTCAATCATCAAATACAAGCAACACATGGCACCTATAATTGGAATAATAGAGTATTTTTTAAGAAAAGATAAAACAGCCACCACTATAAATATAAATGTAAAGACTAAAAATAAAATTTCCTGATAGCCTTCGTTACCAGCTTCCTTAAACGCATTTAAAATCCTATGTTGTCCTAAATATAAAAAGATCAAGGCCAATGCAGGAATAATATATTGTCCATTGATATAAGGTAATCTAAATGCTTGTCCCTTAATTGAAGGAGATAATCTAGGCAATACCAATACACCAAAACAAACCAATACAAATGCAAACAAGGTGCCTATACTTGTTAAATCGGTCATTCTCGAAATAGACATAAACATAGCAGGTACACCAACAAAAATACCTGTGATGATGGTTGCAAAACCTGGGGTACCATATGTAGGATGCACTTCTGAAAACTTCTTTGGTAACAATCCATCACGACTCATACTCATCCATATTCTTGGTTGTCCTAATTGAAACACTAAGAGCACACTTGTGGTGGCCACGACAGCACTGATAGAAATGATGTACCCAATTTTATGCATGCCAATTCTTTCAAAAACAAAAGCCAAAGGATCATCCACTTTTAATTCAGTATAGCTCACCATCCCAGTTAACACCAAGGCAATCAAAATATACAATACTGTACAAATTAATAAGGAATAGATCATACCCCTTGGCATATCTCTTTGTGGATTTTTACATTCTTCTGCAGTGGTAGAAATGGCATCAAATCCGATATAAGCATAAAATACAGCAGAGACACCCGCTAAAACGCCTTTAAATCCATTGGGCATGAATGGTGCCCAGTTCGCTGTATCTACATAAAAGAAGCCAAGAATAATGACCATTAGAATGATCGCAATTTTAAAGATCACCATGATGTTGGTACTCTTCTTACTTTCTTTAATGCCTCTGTACACCAACATGGTAATTAAAACCACAATCACAAATGCGGGTATATTTAAAATGATTCTTGTTTGACCAATCATGGGTGCATTGGTGATGGCATCATAACCTATTCTAGCAAGCTTAGAAAATGTAGCCGGAGTACCACCTGCCGCTAAATGTTTCATCGCTTCCTCATAACCTTGTTGTGCAGTTTCAAAATTGGTAGACAACCAACCTGGAAGATGAATATGGAAACCTTCTAATAAATTAATAAAATACCCACTCCAACTAATTGCAACTACAATATTTCCAATGGCATATTCTAAGATCAATGCCCAACCAATAATCCATGCAATCAATTCTCCAAAAGTAACATAGGCATAGGTATAAGCACTACCTGCAATCGGCACCCTACTTGCAAATTCAGCATAACAAAGTGCACTAAATCCACATGTCACAGCAGTGATTACAAATAAGATAGAGATACCTGGGCCACCATGAAAAGCAGCAGTGCCAATGGTTGAAAAAATTCCGGCACCCACTACCGCGGCAATACCCATTAAAGTAAGGTCACGAACACCTAATACTTTTTTTAATCCACTTGCATGATGTCCATCTACTAAACCTGCATCGGCATCTTGTACAATTTTTTCAATTGACTTTCTTCTAAATAAAGACATATAATTATTGGATTCTGTTCATTAAATAATTTGCCAAATCGATCAATGGCTTTTTTCTTGCTTCCACCACAGCAATGGCTTCTAAATGGGCCAATGCTTCTTGCATGTATTGTTGTTTTAAATCGGCTGCCCATGCATCCACTTTACAAGCTTTAAAAATAGCCAACACTTGTTCCACTTTATCTACAGGATCAGAAGCCAATAAAGCATTTAATGTTTTCAATTGGTCTGGATTGGCTGTTTCTAATGCACGGATTAATAAGAATGTTTTTTTGTTTTGCTTAATGTCTCCACCAGCATCCTTTCCAAATACAGCTGCATCTCCAAATGCATCTAAATAATCGTCTTGTATTTGAAATGCGATGCCTAATTTTTTTCCAAAGGCATATAAATGACCGCAATTATGCTCACCAGCACCACCAATGATTGCACCCATTTGTAAACTTGCTGCTAATAACACAGAAGTTTTTAAGGTAATCATGTGGATGTATTCGTCCATTGAAACGTTTGTTTTTTTGGCATAATCCATATCCAATTGTTGTCCTTCACAAACCTCTCTTGCTGTTTGATTAAAGAGTCCAAGTATTTTAGATAAATGATTGGATTGTATTGGTTGTAAATATTCATAGGCTCTAATGACCATAATATCCCCTACCAATAAAGCGGTGTTGGAATCATATTTTGTGTGCACAGTTGGCTGGCCTCTTCTTAAATTGGCCTCATCCATCATGTCATCATGTACTAAAGAGAAATTATGAAATAGTTCCACCGCCTTTGCTGCTAAAAATGCATCCGGATGTAAATCACTGAACAATTCATTTCCTAATAAACACAAAACTGGACGGATACGCTTGCCGCCAATTTTTAAAAAATATTCACTAGGCTCATACAATGTAGCCGGTTGTGAAGGAAAATGTGTTGTATCGAAATCTTTGTTGAATTTTTCGATCAGTTCTTGAAAAGGATGCATGTTACAAACTTACCCAAATTTTACCATTTTTTAAACAGTTGTTTGCCCCATGAAGCCTAAATTTGTAGGATTCAAACAGGTAATTTTATGAGAATAATCCCCCTATTTCTTATTCCATTTTTTGGATTGCTTAGTGCCCAATCGAATGCACAAGCTTATACATTAGAGCCAGCACCAAAAACAGGCCCATTTACGACAGGTTATAAAAAAGCAATTGGTGTTAAAATGTACCCAAGTGCGATCTCTTATAAATCTTTCATGACGAATACTAAAGCAATCGAAGTACTTGGTTATTTAACTTTAGATGGCTTTAGAGCAACCATCATGATCGAGAAATATAGTGGATTCGCCAACACCGAACAACTAAGTTGGTATATTGGATATGGAGGGCATTTAGGGATCTGGAGTCAAGAATGGAAAATTAACAACCCTACACATAAAGCGGGTATCGCTGTTGGGGTGGATGGGATATTAGGATTGGATTACAAACTAAAAAATGCACCACTCAACCTTAGTTTAGACTGGCAGCCTTCTTTTAATTTTGTTGGTTCAAGTTATTTTGAAAGTGGATGGGCTGGTTTAGGCATTCGCTATACCCTTAAATAAAGTTTGTACAAAAGCAACTTTATCAAATAAAATTAGGTCATCTAACTGTTCTCCCACACCTATATATTTTACTGGAATTTTACACTGATGTGCTATGGCTAATAAGACACCACCTTTAGCAGTACCGTCCAATTTAGTAATGGCAAGTGCAGTAACATTGGTGACAGCCATAAATTGTTTTGCTTGCTCTAAAGCATTTTGACCTGTAGAACCATCTAATACTAATAACACTTCGTGTGGCGCATCAGGAATTTGTTTTTGAATAACACGGTTGATTTTATTCAATTCGTCCATCAAGTGTGCTTTGTTGTGTAAACGTCCTGCGGTATCAATCAATACCATATCAGATTTACTTGCAATGGCAGACTGTACGGTATCAAAAGCCACAGAACTTGGATCCGCACCCATATTTTGCTTAACAATAGGTACACCAACCCTTTCACTCCAAATAGTCAATTGATCCACCGCAGCAGCTCTAAAGGTATCTGCAGCGCCTAATAGCACTTCGTTCCCGGCAGCTTTAAAATGATACGCTAATTTGCCAATGGTCGTGGTCTTACCAACTCCATTGACCCCAACCACAAGGGTGATAAAAGGTTTTTTTGATTCAGGTACTTGAAAACCAGCGAGATCCTGTGGGGCATCTATTAATAAATTTGCAATCTCGTCGTATAAAATTTGATTCAATTCGGAGGTCGAAATATATTTATCCTTCTTCACCCTGTCTTGAATACGTTCAATAATAGCTAAAGTGGTATCCACACCAACATCAGCACCAATCAATGCCTCTTCTAATTGATCTAATACATCATCATCTACCGAGGTCTTCCCCACAATCACTTTAGAAATACGCTCAAAAAAGCCTTGTTTGGTCTTTTCCAAGCCCTGGTCTAGTGACTCTTGCTCCTTTTTTCCAAATAATTTTCCAAAAAAACTCATAGGTATCAAAATTAATCAATTACAGCATCATATACAATAATAATCCCTCCACACTTCATCCAATAGCAATATGTTAGGGACATAAAAAAACCTTCAGTTTGAATGAAGGTTTTTGAATCTTATTGATGAAAGTATCAATAGCAGTTATTATTTAGCTGCTAAGAATTCTTTTACGTTGTCTTTGTAAACGATAGACTCTTTAAAAGTATACGCACCTGTTTTAGGGCTACGTACTGCTTTAATTACTTTAGTCCAGTTTTTTGCTTCAGCAGAAGCCTTAAGATCCTTGATTTTCGCGTTTTTAGAAGCTGCTTTTGCCATGATTATTTAATTTCTTTGTGTACTGTTACTTTTTTCAAAATTGGATTATACTTTTTGAACTCCATACGGTCTGGAGTATTCTTTTTGTTCTTAGTGGT
>CAIZLI010000106.1 GCA_903933765.1 uncultured Bacteroidota bacterium | reverse complement strand
TTGATAGAGTGGTGAAAGCTGCAGAAGGCGCCTCTTTAGGAACTGGAACAAAATTTAGTTATGACATCATAGGGGGCACGCACGACTTGCTAATTAATAAGACACTTGCAGAAACAATGCAAGCCAATTTAGATAAAGTTGGTGGCGTAAATTATACAGAAGCAGAAATTGCTTTTGCTAAAAAACTACAACCAACAATGGTTGCTCCGGTAGATATCGCAACTGCCGCTACAATTAAACCATTGACTTATATTAACGAAGGCAATAGCGGTTCTACAGATGTGGGTGATGTGAGTTATGCAAAACCAACAGTAGGATTACGCGCAGCCACATGGGTGCCAGGCACTGCAGCACATAGCTGGCAAGCAGTTGCTTCTGGTGGTACAGAAATTGGTACCAAGGGCATGTTGGTAGCTAGTAAAACAATGGCAATGACTGCAATTGATTTAATGAGCAATCCTGAATTAATCAAAAAAGCAACAGAAGAATTTAATAAATCAATTGGTGATTATAAATACAAAGCACTATTAGGTGATATTAAACCTGCTTTGAACTATAGAGATTAATGTTAATTAAAGAAGCGTAATAAAAAATTTACGCTTCTTTAATTTTAACCTCTTATGATTTTTTTGATAAATCAGATGCTTTCGCATCTTCTCCCCATAAACGGGTGCCTCAATTCTTTTCTATCCTCGCTCATTTAAGGGCGCAAAAAAAGGCCACTCGATTGAGTGGCCTTTTTAATTTCTATAAGCTTTTATTCATAGTCTTATTCAAAGGTCTCTGGGCGCATCTGCGGGAAGAACAATACATCTTGAATAGATGGTTGATTCAACATCATCATACACAAACGATCTATTCCAATACCAATTCCCGATGTTGGCGGCATACCATATTCTAATGCTCTTAAAAAGTCATGGTCAATGAACATCGCTTCGTCATCTCCTCTTTCCATTAAAGCCAACTGATCTTCGAAGCGCTTGCGTTGCTCAATTGGATCATTTAACTCAGTATAAGCGTTCGCTAATTCTTTTCCATTCACCATCAATTCAAAACGCTCTACCAATCCTTCTTTTGTTCTATGCTTCTTTGTCAATGGACTCATCTCCACTGGATAGTCAATAATAAAAGTTGGTTGGGTATAAGTATGCTCACTTGTAGCACCAAATAATTCATCAATCAATTTACCCTTACCTATCGTTGGTGGAACATCTATTTTTAATTGCTTACACACATCTCTTAATCCGGCTTCATCCATCCCGCTAATATCAATACCCGTATTTTCTTTGATGGCATCTAAGATGCTGATGCGCTTATATGGTGCTTTAAAGTTGATGGTCTTATCGCCCACTTGCAGTTCTGTCTTGCCGTGTAATGTCAATGCAATTTTTTCAAACAACTGCTCTGTGATTTCCATCATCCATAAATAATCTTTGTACGCAGTATACCATTCTAATACAGTAAACTCAGGGTTGTGCGTGCGGTCCATCCCTTCGTTACGGAAATTTCTACTAAACTCATATACCCAATCAAAACCGCCAACAATTAGACGCTTTAAATACAATTCATTTGCAATGCGTAAATAAAATGGTACATCCAATGCATTGTGATGCGTCACAAATGGCCTAGCAGCTGCACCACCAGGAATAGATTGTAATACTGGCGTATCTACTTCCAATGCACCACGTTCGTTTAAAAACTGGCGGATGGTGTTCATTAATATAGTACGCTTGGTGAATGTCTCTTTTACTTCGGGATTGATCACTAAATCGGCATAGCGTTGACGGTACCTGAACTCTGGATCGGTCACAGCATCAAATACTTGTCCCGACTCATCTCTCTTTACTACAGGTAATGGCTTTAATGATTTTGCCAATAAGGTTAAGGTAGATGCGTGCAATGAGGTCTCTCCAGTTTTTGTGGTAAACACATAACCTGTTGCACCAATGATATCTCCTAAATCCAATCCATTCTTAGTAATGACATCCCAATAGGTTTTGTCTTCGTCTGGACAGATCTCATCTCTCTTTACGTATAATTGAAATATGCCTTGATCATCTTGAATCTTTACAAATAATACTTTTCCCTTATCGTTCACGCTCATGATACGTCCTGCAACACATACTGCAGCAAATTGCTCCTTGGTCTCTTCTGTAAAATGCGCCTTAATATCCTGTGATAAGTGCGTTACTGGGTACAATGGGGCTGGATAAGGATCAATCCCTGCGGCTTCTAAAGCTTGTAGCTTTTCTCTTCTAATAATTTCCTGCTCTGATAAATGACTCATTATATTCGATTAATATTTTATTGGATTACTGCAAAAGTAAAACTTAGCAGTCAATTAGCGAAAGAAGCCTTCCTGAACTTCGGCAGCGGTTAAAGATAAACAATCGCCCGGTTGCATTTGATGCACTGAATACTTGCCCAATTTTGCCCTAATTAAACGCAATACTGGAAAACCAACCTGTGCAAACATTTTACGTACCTGACGATTCTTGCCTTCCGTGATTTGTATCGCGACCCAGCTTGTTGGAATACTTTTTCTGAATCGAATAGGAGGATTGCGCTCTGGTACTTCTAAGGTATCAGATAGGATTTCTAATTTAGCCGGCTTGGTTTTGTAGCTTTTTCCATCCACATGAATAGATACGCCTTTACTTAATTGTGCAATGGCCCCTTCGGTGATGGCACCGTCTACTTGAACCCAGTAGGTGCGTTGATGTGCAAATACAGGATTTAATAACTGCTGATTGATGCTTTTATCATTCGTGATCAACAATAATCCTTCACTATCATAATCTAATCTACCAACTGGATACACATCATTCGGTACATGCAAGATGTCTTTTAAGCACAATTTACCATCTGTCGAAGTGAATTGCGATAGCACTTGAAATGGTTTGTAGATTAAAAAATAGTCCATGAATTTGTACTTGTTTGAGCGACTTAAAAAACAAAGTCCCACTGATGTGGGACCTCGTATATAGATGGGTTAGTAAGTACGGGAATTGAATTCCCTTCACAATATTAAATATACTTTATTCTAATTACAAAAAAATTGTAAACAAATTTTTTGGGTTTATCCACAAATGGACTTTTATTGGCATCTTTTTTTAGCAATAAAATTATATAAATTGAACTATTAAAATCTAATTTGTGTTCAATTTAAAAAAACTAAAATTGATGAAACATATATAAATAAAGGCTTTCATTGAATTCAATTTTTTACATGATATACATATGGCAGATTTTAAATGTCAACTTTATGAAAAATATTTGCCCTAAAATGGCAAGTATTTTTGTTAAAAAAATTTTTTATAAAAAAGGCGCATTACCTTTGATTTAGCCCAAAATCACGCATATGAAGCTTCCCGCACCCGTTTCGGTACAATGGTTATCTGAATTTACAAATGCAGAAATCATTGGTAATGATCAACTTTTTATCACAGGAATGAATGAAATTCATCAAGTAGAAAATGGTGATCTTGTCTTTGTTGATCATCCAAAATATTATGCTACTTGTATCAATAGTGCTGCTACTTGTATAATTATTAATAGCAAGGACGTGGAATTGCCAAAAGGAAAAACTTTATTGTATTGTGATGCGCCTTTTGATGCTTATGCAAAGCTTGTTCATCACTTTAAACCATTTAAAATAAGCACAGAATCAATTAGTTCTGACTTAAAAATAGGTGCAAACAGTATCGTGATGCCCAATGTTTTTATTGGTGCGAATGTGCAAATTGGAGACCATTGTATCATCCATCCTGGAGTAACAATTTTAGCTGATACCATCATTGGAGACCATGTTGTGATACAAGCAAATACGGTGATTGGATCGGATGCTTTTTATTATAACACGAAAAAAAATAGACCTGCGTGGTATGTAAAAATGCCAAGTTGTGGTCGTGTCATTATTGAAGACAAGGCCGAAATTGGAGCAAATTGTACCATTGACCGTGGTGTGAGCGGAGATACGATAATAGGTATGGGATCTAAGCTTGATAATATGGTGCATATTGGTCATGATACCCAATTAGAGGCGAATTGCTTGATCGCAGCACAGGTGGGTATTGCTGGAGGAGTGAAAATTAAAGCTGGTGTGACCCTTTGGGGACAGGTGGGTGTCAATAAGACCTTAACGATTGGTGAAAATGCGGTGGTATTAGGCGGATCGGGTGTGCTGAAATCTATTGAGGGCAATAAAACCTACTTGGGCTTTCCTGCAGAAGACGCAAGTATAAAGCGAAGAGAATATGTGTGGATTAGAAGAATCCCTGCACTTTGGAAAAAAATGATGGAAGATTAAGCTAATTGGTGGATTGCTTTTAACTCCTTCGCCACTCTTACAATTGTATCGTCTACTTTCCTGTATTTAAAATCTGGAAATGCATTTAAAAACTTTTGATTGTTGAATCTCACAGTCGCCTGTGCAGTAGCGGCTGTTTCCTTGGTTAACAATGGTGCTTTACCTGTTAACATACCCTTGATGGCTTCTAGTCTCCAAACAATCCCTGCTAAAAACGGCGTTACTTTTTTATGAGGCAGTTTTTTATCAAATGCTTTTGCAATCGTATTAAAGATGTTTCTATATGGTACGTTTTCTGCACTCAATACATAACGTTGACCCACCACATTGCTTTCCATTAAAATTTGCATGGCATCCACTACGTCTAATACGTCTACAAAACCACTCATGCCACCCGTATACCAAGGGAACTCATTGTAAGCAGATTTGAAAATACCTGATGACCCATTGTTCCAATCGCCCGCACCTAAAATAATCACTGGGTTCACAATCGCCATAGGCAATCCTTCTTCCATCGCTCTCCAAACTTCTAATTCTGCTAAATATTTTGATTGTCCATACACACTATTACTTGTGGCTGGTGTCCAATGCATGGACTCGTCTATCGATTCGGTTTCTCTTATCCTACCTAATGCCGCCACCGAGCTTACAAAAATTAATTTTTTGATTTGTTGTACCAAACATGCATTCACTACATTGGCTGTTCCTTCCACATTGGATTGCAACATTTTTGCTGCTGCACCTGGTGCAAATGAGACAATCGCAGCACAATGATATACATAATCTACGCCAGCTAATGCATCAGTCAAACCAATGGGATCTAGGATATCACCTTGAATCCACTCACATTGTTCGGAGCCCGCAAATACAGGCACAGCTTGACGATACAGGGCGCGTACTTTTTTTCCTTTACCCAATAAAGATTGAATTAAATGTGATCCCACTAAGCCGCTTGCACCTGTTACAAAAATCATTTTACTGTATTTATCCTATTGTAAATTTAAATTAACAAAGATTATTCTTTCATCAATCTAGCGATATCCACTTTTAATTGTTCTACTTCTAAGGTCTTTAATCCATCGTATATTTTTCCGCGCACTTTACCGTTTCTATCTACCAATGCAAAAAACTGGGTATGGATAAATTGATCTTCTATTTTAACTACATTGTTTTTTGGATCGTCTAATAAATAAGAACCTCTTGCCATTTGGTATAGACTATCTTTTCGGCCAGTTAGAAAAATCCATTGAGCGGTATTCACTTCTAAAGAATCTGCATAGTGTTTTAAAACCGGAACAGAATCTGTTTCTGGATTACAAGTATGAGAAAGAATTTGAAAATCTGGATTGTCTTTATAGACCAAATAAACCTCTTTCATATTTTTATTCAACTTAGGACAGATGCCCTTACAAGTAGTAAAAAAATATTCCACCACAGTGATTTTATTTTGTAATACTTTTTCTGTCACTGGTTTCCCGTCCTGATTGGTAAAAGTAAAGGGCTGCACATAGCTCAAGACAGGCATCTTCACTTTCCAATTGTCGGTGCCTTGGAATAAAAAATAATAAAATCCTGAAAGAAGGACTACGAAAAATACTAGATAAATAGCTGATTTCTTTGACATCTGAATTTGCTTTAAATGCGTCACAAAGTTACTATTATTTTCAGGGTATTGGCTTAGCTTTGCATTATGTTTAAAAAATGGAATTGGGACGCAATTGGCATTGGCACTTCTTTGGCATGTGCTATTCACTGTGCATTACTGCCCTTATTTTTTAGTAGCCTTCCTTTATTAGGGATCAATGTATTACACAATCCAAGTTTTGAGTTTGGAATGATCCTGCTTTCTTTTGGGATTGGCGCTTATTCATTATACCATGGTTATAAAAAACACCACCATAGCTTTAAGCCAATTATCTTATTTAGTATTGGGATAGGATTGATGTTTTGTAGAATGGTCTTTAGAGAGGCAGAATTGTATTTATTATTCCCTGCAGCATTTTTTATCATCATTGCGCATATTAACAACCACAATAGTTGTAGAATGCATAACCATGCGCACGAAGATGATTGTGACCATTGAGAGAAGTCATTAGAGACTGTAACTCATACTTCCGTCTTTCTCGTCTTTCAACTGTATGCCCATCTCCGCTAATTGATTTCTGATTTTATCGCTGGTTGCAAAATCTTTATTGGCCTTGGCTTGTTTTCTGATTTCAATCAACAATTCCACCACACCATTTAATTGTTGGCGATTCGCGCCATTGTCTACTTTTATTCCTAAAATAGATTCTACAAATAGTTTCAATTGTGTTTGAACAGTTGCCCAAGTAGCCCCTGCAACTGCATCTGCCGCGATATGCTTGTCCTTTAATGAATTGATGCTAGGTAGAATTTCAAATAAATTGGCTACCACTTTCGCAGTATTCATATCGTCATCCATGAATAGTTCTAACTCATTGGTCCAAGTCATTAATTGGTCTGCAAGCACTTGGTCCTTAGAAACAGTTTCATTGCCAAAGCTTTGTGCTTGTAACCACTCGTATCCCTCCATGAACCTGCGCAATGCTTTTTCAGATGCTTGCAATGCTTCATTGCTAAAATCCAATGTGCCGCGGTACTGACTTTGTAAAATAAAGAACCTTACAGTCATTGGCGTATATGCTTGTGTAAGTTCTGCATGATTGCCTTCGAATAATTCACTTAGCTTAATCACATTATTATAACTCTTACCCATCTTTCGTCCATTGATGGTAATCATATTATTGTGCATCCAATAGCGCGCAGGCATTTGATGATTGCATACTGTGCTCTGTGCAATCTCACACTCGTGGTGCGGAAATTGTAAATCCATTCCACCACCATGTATATCAAATTGTTTTCCTAAATACTTTGTCGCCATGGCAGAACATTCAATATGCCAGCCCGGAAAGCCTTCTCCCCATGGACTTTGCCAGCGCATGATATGTTCAGCAGGTGCTTTTTTCCATAAAGCAAAATCTACTTTATTTTTTTTCTCTTCCTGATTTTCTAAATCTCTCGTAGTCTCTAATTGCTCTTCGATATTGCGACCACTTAAAATACCGTAGGGTTGGTTCTTTTTTGAATAATCGTCATTGTATTTTACCACATCAAAATAAACGGAACCATTGGACTCATATGCATATCCGTCTGCCATGATTTTTTTAATCATTTCTATCTGCTCTACAATATGTCCTGTAGCAGTGGGTTCTATGCTTGGTGGTAGATTGTTAAACTGTGTCATCGCCCAGTGGTATAGATTGGTGTATTTCTGCACCAATTCCATGGGTTCTAATTTTTCTAAAATCGCCTTGCTTGCAATTTTATCTTCCGCTACTTTTCCTTCTTCTTCAAAATGACCAGCGTCTGTAATATTTCTAACATAACGTACTTTGTATCCTTTGTGTAAAAGGTATCGGTACACTACATCAAAAGTGATAAAAGGCCTTGCATGTCCTAAATGACTTTCACCACTTACTGTTGGACCACAAACGTACATGCCCACATAGGGTGCGTTAATAGGTTCGAAAACTTCTTTTTGACGAGTAAGTGAGTTGTATATTTTTAGTGGCATAGTAGTCCTCAAAGATAATTTTATTTTACCTAAAAGAATGGCTAATTCTTAACCAATTGAAGGTCTGCCATAATCATGTGGTGGTCGCTCAGGTTCTCATCCAAGGACTCCCAACCCTTTACCTGCCATTTATTATCCACCATGATATAATCTATTCTTAAAGTGGGCGATAGGTTCATATAGGTGGCGCCTATTCCAAAGCCCTTTACCAAGAATGCATCCTGCATATCGCCTTTAATTAATTTATAGGTATAGGAACTTGGCACATCATTAAAATCTCCAGTGATGATAGTGGGATAAGGACTTTTATCCAATTGCGCTTGAATGTTAGAGGCCTGCACTGCGCGAATCATAAAAGCATTTTTCATTTTGCGCATGACACCATATTTCGCTTTCAATGCCGCTTTGTTGGCATCAACTGCATCATCTATCGCCTCAAAATCATTTTGCTTAAATTTAAAAGAAGCCAAATGTGTAGTGAAAACTCGAATGGTATCATCCCCTTTTAATAAATCCACATAAATCAAACTTTCTTGGTTGGTAAATGGCACCCTTTCCGCGTACAAGATCTTATATTTTGAATAAATGATATTGCCTGCAAAATAATTCGCCTCATTGATCTGATGGTCTTTGGAAAAAAAGGAATAAGGATATTTTTGATCAAAATAAGTGGCATGATTCGCAATATCGTTCTTGAGTTCTTTGGTATTGTATTCTTGCAAGCAAATGATATCTGGATCCCATTTTTGAATGGATGCTGCAATGTCTTCTGTTCTTAATTTATGTCCTATTGGTTGTGGTGTGTTGCCATTAAATTCCTTCACATTAAAACTAGTGATGCGTAAACTATTGTCCTTCTTTTTTTGTGAGAAGGGTGTGCCTGGATGCCAAGCAAATAAAACCAATATGGTTGGATAAGCAATCCCCAAGGTTGCCACAGAAATCAAGGATAGTATAGGTTTCGCAATCAACCAGATAAATAAAAACAAGAGGTGTAATACGATAATATAAGGCGCCAATAAACTTAAAAAGCCGTTCACCCAGATCCATCCAAGCGGCATAAAAAATTGTGGATACAATAACAATAGCACAAGTATAAGATGGACTGATAATAGCAGCCCTTTACCAAAAATTCTTATACGTGATTTTTTTGCCATGATATATTCAATATTTATTGGGCCTCTTTTGGCGCCATTAAACCATTCCCTTTTTTAACAATGACATGCATCCAATTCCCTAGATCGATTTTCTTTTTTAATAAATACATATACAATACACCAACCAATCCTCCTACACTTAATGTAAAAAAGAATACCGGAGTGCCTGTTAAATGTGTTGACACTTGAATGATAAAATACACTGTAAAAATAAGCCAAACAGGAATGCCTCCTGTGCCATTGAGTTGTAGTTGGTAGCTTGGTTTCAGACTCAATGCAGCAGTGGCTATTGCCATGATACTTAATTCTGCGCCCATAAATGAAATGCCAGCCCCAAGACCAATAAAAGCCAATGCACCAAGGATACCACTGTATAAATAAATGGGGAATAAATGCTTATTCGCTTTTTGATTTTGTAAAATATTTCCAAAAACAGTTAACCAAATCATATTACCACAAAGTGTCCAAAAATCATCATGTGACCAGTTGTAGATAAAAAATGTCCAAGGTTTTTCTAGGGATTCCTGATAATATGGCGATAGCATAAAATGGTGTACCACTTCGTCATAAAACTGTGCCATCGGAAAACCCTCTAAAAAGTAAACCATCCTGGTCATGCCATAAGTCACTGCAATCATTAAATTGACCGATACAAGTGCTACTAAAGCATTGTTGTCTGCGCCAAATAATGGTTTGGATTGTTCTGTTGATTGCATGCGTTGATACTATTTTATTGTTAGTTCCATCTATTGTTACGTTCCTTCTTTGACCAAAGATATACCAATACAAATCCTACAATCGCGCCACCCACATGCGCCCATCTTGCCACGTTATCTCCTGCAGTATTGCGCACTGCAAAAAATAGTTCGTATGAGAAATATAAGATACCCAACCACTTTGCTTTAATGGGAAAGAAAAAATAAATATAGATATAGGTATTGGGAAATAAATAAACGAAGGCCATGATAATACCAAAAACTGCACCACTTGCGCCTAATGTAGCCGTATTCAATGTCTTGTTATAATTGTTTGTCAAAAGCTCCATGATCTCGGTTCGAATACCAGGTGTAGCAAGGCTTACATTGTTCTCGCTCAATATTCTTGTTAATTGTATATTATGTGCTTTTGAATACGCCAATACGGCCTGGTTAAAGTCTGAAGATCCTGACACACTCATTTGACTTAATTGCATCAGGTCCGAAGCCATCGGCACAAACTCGTATGAAAGTATGAGTAAGTGTAAGACCGAAGCGCCAACACCGCATAAAATATAAAACAATAAAAATCGCTTAGGTCCCCATACATTTTCTAATACAGATCCGAACATCCATAATGCAAACATATTACCTAGTATATGTCCAAAATCACCATGCAAGAACATATGCGTAATCAGCTGCCATGGTTGAAACAATTTACTTTGCCACGCGTGTAGTGCAAAAAAATCTTCCACCGAAAAGGAACTAGTGGGTCCCGCAAATGTATTTTGCGCCAAAAACATTAAAGCATTAATGATAATTAAATTCTTAATGATCGTTGGTAAAATATTGAAGCTTGTGGGTCTAAATTCTCTCATAAATTATCCGTTTAATAAATCAGTTCTTTTTAATTGTACCACATTCTCGATATGCAATGTGTGTGGAAACATATCTACAGGCTGTATTTTAGTCACCGTGTACTTGGCATGCAATAATGCCAGGTCTCTTGCCTGTGTCGCTGGATTACAACTTACATATACAATGGTTGGTG
This sequence comes from uncultured Bacteroidota bacterium, assembly GCA_903933765.1. Taxonomy (GTDB): domain Bacteria; phylum Bacteroidota; class Bacteroidia; order Chitinophagales; family Chitinophagaceae; genus Sediminibacterium. The sequence continues at coordinate 3,415 of CAIZLI010000106.1, read as the reverse complement.
CCTCCATCTCTAATAATTTCTGCACTAGTTTTTCGTGCATACCTGCTCTTGGTGGATCAGTGATAATGACATCCGGCTTACCATGGGTTTCAAAAAATGCATCATCACAAACTTTAATCACATCACCTGCAAAAAATGCAGTCTCTGTTAATCCGTTCAAAGCTGCATTCAACTTTGCATCCTCAATTGCTTCTGCTACAAATTCTACTCCAATAATTTTTTTAGCCTGCTCGCTACAAAAAATACCAATGCTGCCTGTACCGCAATATAAATCATACACAATTTCTTTTCCGGTAAGCTCTGCGAAATCGCGCGTTACTTGATATAATACTTCTGCTTGTTTTGAATTGGTTTGGAAAAAAGATTTTGGACTTATTTTAAATTCAAATTTTTCTAATTTTTCAGTGATATAACCATTACCATAATAAACTTGTGGCTCAAGGTCCTGCATACTATCATTGCGTTTGGTATTGATGGTATACAAGAGGGTCGTGATTTGAGGGAATTGCTTTAACAATAAATCCAAAAGCGCTTTTCTTTTTGTTTCGTCCTCGTAACCAAGCATCAAATTAATCATCCACTCACCCTTGGTGGTGTTTCTTACAAACATATTTCTTAACCAACCCTGATGTTGTTTGATATTATAAAACGGCATCTTATTGTCTAAGGCAAATTGCACCACGGCTTTACGCATTAAATTCGTAGGCTCTTCTTGTAAATAACAAATATCTATTGGCACAATTTTTTCAAAAAAACCTCTCGCATGAAAACCGCCATCACCGGGGCTTTTCACCGGCTCCTCGCCAGATGCTTTCATCGCCCTAAATGCTTCAAACGACATATAAATTTCTGTAGCAAAAGTGTATTCTACCTTATTACGATAGCCTTCCGTTTGCTTAGCACCTAAAATAGCGGGAATGATTGGCAAAGGAATCTTAGCGATCCTTGTTAAATTATCTACCACTTGTTGTTGCTTATAAACCAGCTGTTGTGCATAAGGTAACATCTGCCACTGACAACCTCCACATACCCCAAAATGACTACAGAATGGTTGCACCCTGTTTTCGGAATAGCTATGAAATTTTTTAGCAAAGCCTTCTGCCCAATCCGTTTTGTTTTTTTGTAGCTGAATATCTACCACATCTCCTGGCACGGCACCTTCAACAAAAATGACTTTTCCATCCACCCTTGCTAAGGACTTGCCCTCGGCTGCATAATCCTCAATAAGGACCTTTTCTAAAATGATTGCTGGTTTTGACTTTCTCACTGCTACAAAGGTACAATCCAGCTTCTAGAATCTACCATTCCACCCATTTAAATTAAACCAAAATCTGTTTTTTATTTTTACTTTTATATACTTAATTTGTCCTTTCAACCCTTTTATATGTTTCAGAAAATAGTTTGTTTATTTTTTATTGGTTTAACGCTTTTGTTTAACAATCATGCCAATGCGCAGACTGTTAAAAAACTACCTGTTTCCAATACCAAACCTATTGGACATCATATCCAAATTACCCTAAAGCCTTATAAAAACACGAAGGTCTATTTAGGCACCAACTATGGACAAAATCGTGTGCTGGCAGATTCGGCCATGTTGAACGAAGCAAGCCTAGGTTATTTTAGTGGAAAAGAAAAACTCACACCAGGCATTTACTTTATTGTATCTCCTAAATACAGTATTCTATTTGAGTTTTTGGTAGATGAGGGGCAACAATTTAAAATCTTTGCAGACACATTAAATTTAACAGACTATCAAATTATTGGATCTATCGACAACGATATATTTGGTGCTTATTCCAAAAAAATGAACCAGCTTGGTGCGCAAAGAAATCAATTTGAGCAAGCATATAGAACTGCTAGCACAGCAACTGATTCTGCACAATACCTATTGTCATTAAAAAAAATGGACACCAGCTTTAAACAAGAAAGACAAAAAATTATCACGACTGCGCCTAAATCAATGATGCGTTTTTTCTTAGACGTTTTGCAAAGACCAGAAGCGCCAGCTATTCCCATCGTCAATGGCAAGGCGGATTCTAGCTATCCTTTTTATTATGTTAAGAATCATTTTTGGGACAATGTGGTATTCAATGACAACCGCTTATTGAGAACACCATTTTTTGAAGCAAAGCTAGATGAGTATTTTAAAGACTATGTTTCACGTGAACCAGATTCTATCATCGAAGAGGTTCAATACATGCTAACAGTTGCAAAAACAGGAAAAGAAATTTATCCATTTTTACTTTTTAAGTTTACCAATAAATATATCAGTCCTGAATTCATGGGTCAGGATAAAGTCTTTTTACACTTGTTTCAAAACTTTTTTAGCAAAGGAGACACGGTACTCTTAAACAATGAATCTAAAAAAGCAATCACTGAACGTGCCTATAGTATCATGGCCAACCTCATTGGCAATCCAGCTCCACCATTGGTTTTAAACACAATCGACAACAAAGCTTTTTCATTGTATGAAAGTCCTGCTAAATATACATTCATCGCATTTTGGGACCCAACTTGTAGTCATTGTAAAGAAGAAATGCCAAGGGTAGATTCTTTTTATACAAAAAATTGGAAACAATTAGGCGTACAGGTCATTGGCGTAAATACCAATGTAAAAGAATTAGTAGCTTGGAAACAATTTATAACAGCGCAAAATTTTGATGCTGGATGGTTGCATGCTTATCAAACAGACGCTGCATACTATGCAGAAATCAATGCAGGCAAACCTACTACCATCAGACAGTTGTATGATGTATTTAAAACACCTACATTTTATTTGTTAGATAAAGACAAAAAAATCATTGCAAAAAATTTAACCGTAGATCAATTCCATGATTTCTTGCAATCTCAACTAAAGAAATAATTTAAAATACTGCAGAAACAACTTCTCTGATCACCTTAGGTTTTCCTAAAGTATAATAGTGTAACACGGGTACACCAGCTGCTTTCAACTCTTTACTTTGTTGGATCAACCACTCGGTACCCACTTGCTCGCATTCCGCGTCTGTCTTGCATTTGTTGATCGCATTAGATAGATCTGTTGGGATGTCTACATGGAATATTCTTGGTAAAATAGTCAATTGCTTTTTATTCGTAATTGGCTTTAATCCTGGGATAATTGGCACAGTAATACCCATATCGCGACAGGCTTGCACGTAGTCCAAAAACTTTTGGTTGTTGAAAAACATTTGGGTCATGATATAGTCTGCACCCGCATCCACCTTCTCTTTTGTTTTGATTAAATCGATTTCAAAATTGGGAGATTCAAAATGCTTTTCTGGATAGCCAGCCACACCCATACAAAAATCGGTCTTGCCACCATTTAAAATATCTTCGTCTAAATAAATACCCTGATTCAATTGTCCAACCTGCTTTAATAAATCAATCGCATATTTATTGCCACCTGGCTCTGGTT
>CAIZLI010000105.1 GCA_903933765.1 uncultured Bacteroidota bacterium | reverse complement strand
TTGGATAGGACGTCCTTTTTTAGTGTACTGCCATTCTATGTCCCATCCTATGACATTGAATCCGGCACTATCTAATTTACGGAGCAAAGGTCGAACCATTTTACTTGAGAATTGAATACTGTCGGTCCTCCATCCATTGTTACCGGGTAATCGAACGATATTATTCGTTGTTTTTAACACAGTAGCTCCATATATAAAATCAGCTAATGCGGAATCAGGTTGATTGTAAAACTGGACATACTTTCCAGAAGTATGGGTGAAACTATGGTTACTCAATAAAAATAAATCGGGGCGACTAAGTATACGATTGTATAATTTCTTACCCCAATTTGACCTCGATTGGTGTAATCCAATTTGAAAAAAAGATGCTTTTACATTTTCATTTTCGCAGATAGCAATACAAGCCGAAGTGCCAAACAAGGGTCCATCGTCAAAACTTAGGTATAGGTATTTTGTTGCAGTATCATTTGTGCTTTCAATCATCTTCTTTGCCTCTGCAATTGGCTGAGCTGAATGTCTAATCGATGTCACATTCATACTGTACCAAAGCATAAAACATTGGCTAATCAGGTAAAAAAGGGACCAAATGGACATAAAACATTGATATTGAAGGCCCAAACTTAGTTAAGAAATTAGAATATTCCGATAAAAGATGCGGTTTTAGAGGCGATGCTTTGTAACTTTGTCATCCAATTAATGCATATGCAAGAAGAAGTTGTTTTACAGGATGTCGTAATCAAATTTGCTGGTGATAGTGGAGACGGTATGCAGTTAACCGGCCAGCAATTTACCAATAATACCGCCTTACTAGGAATTGATTTAGCGACTTTTCCAGATTTCCCTGCGGAAATTAGAGCCCCTATTGGTACCCTGCCGGGCGTGAGTGGATTCCAAATACATTTTAGTTCTAATCCAGTGTATACACCAGGTGACACTTGTGATGTATTGGTGGCGATGAATGCTGCAGCTTTGAAAGTGAATTTGAAAGGCTTGAAAAAGGGCGGAAAAATTATTGCAAATTTAGAAGGATTTGATGCAAAAAATTTAAGGCTCGCTGCTTATCCAGATGGGATTAATCCTTTGGAGGATGGCAGTTTAGATGGTTATGAATTAACCAAAGTGGACATTACAAAATTGACAAGAGAGGCCTTAAAATCCAATACAGAATTAGGCACCAAAGAACGTGATCGTGCAAAGAACATGTTTGTACTAGGTTTAATTTATTGGTTGTACAATAGAAATTTAGACAACACGATCGATTTCTTAGAAGAGAAATTTGGTAAGAAAGAAAATATTTTAAAGAGCAATATCGATGTATTGAAAGCAGGGTATTACTATGGTGAGACTGCTGAATTATTCAATGCTAGGTATAAGGTGGAGAAATCAAAAATGGAACCAGGTACCTACAGAAGTATCATGGGCAATCAAGCATTGTCAATGGGTTTAATTGCAGCATCTCAAAAAAGCGGATTGCCATTATTCCTTGGATCATACCCAATTACACCAGCCTCTGATATCTTACACGAATTGAGTAAGTACAAAAATTTTGGAATTAAAACTTTCCAGGCAGAAGATGAAATTGCAGGAATTACTGCTGCAATTGGTGCAAGCTATGGTGGATCGATTGGTTTAACCACCACTTCTGGACCAGGTATGGCTTTAAAGACCGAAGCAATTGGTTTGG
>CAIZLI010000104.1 GCA_903933765.1 uncultured Bacteroidota bacterium | reverse complement strand
TTCATATCTAATAATGAGCCATGGGCAAGTTCAATGTCTAAACGTTCATTGGTTTTGGCATGCTTAAAGGCAAATTTGCGAACAGCCCCAAAACTCAGAGAAGCGATAGAAGACCCCGCAACCATTTCCTTTTCGTTGTCTTGATGCCAACCCATCCCCTCTTCTCCTTCGTGGTATAAATTGAGTAAACATGCATTGTACTTTGCCCCGGTCATTGCTTCCACTTTATTTTTGATTCCAATTAAAGCGGATGTCCACTCCAACCCTGATTTTTTGACCCCTGCATAGGTATACGTTATCCCAGTATCTGCATACCATGCCACTTTTCGCTTGGTGATGATTTTTTTACCAAACATCAACACTTCGTCTTGCCTCCAAGGGATGGTTTCAAATAAATCCTTACAAATTTCATTTGCTTCCTGTTCATTAAACACCACGCCATGGTAAATAGCAATACCATCATATGGCAATAAGTTTTCTGGCTCAAAAAGAAAGGACATGTTCAATGAATTATTTTAATGTCTGCAAAATCCATTTTGGATTTGTAGAATCTATCACAAACTGACCCAATACTTTTGTAGGTTTATTTGCGATCAATTGCTGTGAATCTGAACTTGGTAATAATCTTAATCGATACTTTTTATTGTACACAATGCCTTTTGGTGAACTTAGTTTTTTATACAAATACTTCATATAATGTTCAGGCACTAAAGATTTAATGGTATTATACCTAGATGGTAAGTTCACTCCAATTGCCATCGCAACTTCATCCAACATATCAATGCAATTAATAATTAAGGTAAAAGCAGGTGGATCTGCCGTCCATCTTTCCAGTACCCTTTTTGCTTCGTAATAAGCTGCTTCATCTACAATAAAATACATGTCTCCATTGGGTGGGATATGTTTTAAACAATTAGAATCGTTTTTTACTATACCAATTGGGATTGGCACAGTTCCAATTGTTTTAGGATAATAACCGTAGACTTTAAAATCTTGTTTTTCTGTAGTTTTATTTTCTTGTTGATACAAAATCACAAAAGCATGCCCTGTATAGGTATCATTCCTTACAGCCAAACCAACTATATACTTTTTATTAGTGGTATCTGCTCTTAAATCTATCTCAAGTTTTTGAGCATCAAGCTGCGTTAGAGATCCAATCCAAAAAAAGGATACCATTAAAATAAAAAACTGTTTCATTCAATCAAAATGTTATTTCCTTGGCATCAAGCTTGTTTGCTGTGCTGCATTTAAAGCAAAGGTAGCAACAATTGTAGCAATTTGTTTTAAGTCATCCTGCATTAAATGATCATATACATCCATATTGCTATGGTGTGTTCTTGTGCTGTATTCGATTGGATCTTGTATGAATTGAAAGCCTGGCAATCCTACTCCATCAAATGCAATATGGTCTGTGCTTCCTGTATTGCTTAAGGTCACCGTCTTTGCACCTAAATCATTGAAAGGAGCTAACCAATTTTTAAAAATAGCTGCTGCTGCAGTATTGCCTTGTGCATAGATCCCGCGAATTTTCCCAGTACCATTATCGATATTAAAATAAGTAGAGAATTTTGCGTGCGCTGCATTCGGTTGATTGTTGGCATCCATAAATGTTTTTTTCACATAACCTCTTGAACCCAATAAGCCTTCTTCCTCTGCACTCCATAATCCAATGCGGATAGTTCTTTTAGGATCAATACCTGCTGCTTTGATAATACGCATTGCTTCAATCATCACTGCCGAACCTGATGCATTATCTGTTGCACCTGTTCCAGACTGCCATGAATCCAAATGCGCACCAATCATCACGACTTCGTCTTTCAACAATGGGTCTGTTCCAGGAATTTCTGCAAGTACATTATATCCTTGTAAGTCCTTTGTATGAAATTTAGTTTTTACTTCAAGGTCTGCTTTTACAGTGGTACCCGATTTAGCCAATCTTAAAAAAGTATTATAGTCTTCTACAGACATCGCCAAATCTAAAAAATTTGCCGGATCTGTTCCTTTATAAGAACCTCCTCCTTGTGCAAAAATAGTACCATCATGATTTCTAGTAGCTGTAGTTAACATCGCCACAGCCCCTTCCTCGATTGCCATAGCCTTTAATAAATTCATGACTCTTTGAGGACCTGATCTTTGTGCTTGCATCTCGCGCATACGTCTTTGTTGTGCGGTATCCGGAGTTCTAGATAGTGCAGGCGCAGCTGCTGCTTCCATTGCGGCCAAAGCTTCGTCTGTATATCTTTCAGCGTCTGCTTTAAAACTTTGCTTGTACTTATTGTCTTGATCTAAAATTATGATCTTCCCTTTTAATTGTCCCTTGTAAGCTTGTAAAGTGATTGAGTCTTTTGCATCAACTACAAGTATGGTTGCATTTTTTAATCCATTGGTGCCTGCAGTCCAAGTCTTAGGCCAAGCCAATAATGGTTTATAATAAGGTGCGGTCATCGCAAAATACATTTTCTCTAAATCCCATCCTTTTCCAAATTCACCCCAAGGTTCGATGGTTGCATTTGATGCCCCATTTTTAGTCAAGACTTCCTTAGCATAATTAGCTGCTCTAGCATACCCTTCTGAATTGGCCAATCTATTTCCACTTTTATCTGTTAAGTTAAAAGCGATGTCCATGACTTGAGATTTTTCCATTCCTTCTGTTCTAATTTTTTGAATGGTTACAGGATCTAACTGCGCGATAGCAGAAATTGGTAAAATTGCTGCAAGGATGAACCCTTTGATTACTAAGTTTTTCATAGTAGGTCTTTTGATGATTTTGAATGGTCAAATTAGGTAAAAGCGTCCATTATTATGCACCTTTTATCCAATTTTTAAACACCTAATGATTTTTTATTTTGAAAGCAACAAAATTTGTCGGAATTTAATACCATAATATACGACTTATGGAAAAAAGACAATTCATTAAAGACCTTGTTTTAACTGGTGTTGCAATGCCATTGGGTCTTGGCGGGATGGCAAAAGCTTTTGCAAGCCACGCAGAAAAATCACCTTTAGTACTAGCAGAAGACAATCGTTTTTGGGAGGAGATTCGTCAACAATACATTTTAAAGCCAGACTATATTAATTTAGAAAATGGCTACTATAATTTTTTGCCTCAACCTATTCTAAATAAGTATATCGAGCATATCAAAGAAATCAATTACCAAGGGTCCTATTATATGCGCACAGTACAATGGGACAACAAACAAAAATCAGTGATTGCACTAGCGGAAATAGCTGGATGTAGCCCCGAAGAACTAATTATTACTCGCAATACCACTGAATCTTTAGATACCATTATTGGTGGTATTCATTGGCAAGCTGGTGACGAAGCCATCATGGCAGAGCAAGACTATGGTGCCATGTTAGACATGTTTAAATTAGTAAGTGACAGACATGGTGTAGTGAATAAAATGATCTCTGTTCCCAATCATCCAAAAGACGATGCAGAAATTGTTGCGCTTTATAAAAACGCCATCACTCCAAAAACTAAAGTGATATTAGTGAGTCATATGATTAACATCACTGGCCAAATATTGCCAATCAAAAAAATCAGTGAAATGGCCCACCAGTATGGGGTACAAGTGATGGTAGATGGCGCACATGCTTTTGCACATATCCAGTTTAGCATTGCCGATTTAGGTTGTGACTATTATGCAGCCTCCTTACATAAATGGTTAAGTGTGCCATTAGGTGCAGGCATCCTTTTTGTAAAAAAAGAAAATATCAAAAATATCTGGCCTCTTTTTGGAGACAATGAAAAAGATCCAAACAAGATTAAACGCATCAACCATACCGGAACCCATCCTGTGCATACAGATTTAACCATCCCCGATTCCATTGCCTATTATCAAATGATTGGCCCAGCAAAAAAAGAAGCTAGGTTAAGATACTTGCAACAATATTGGACCAGCAAAGTCAAGGACAATCCAAATATTATATTGAATACCCCAACAACGCCAGATCGTTCTTGTGCCATTAGCAATGTGGGCATCAAAAATATGAAACCTGCAGTGCTAGCAGAGCGCTTAATGAAGGAACACAAAGTGTTTACTGTGGCCATTGATTATGCCAATGTGCATGGATGTAGGATTACACCAAATCTATATACTACCACCAAAGAATTGGATGTTTTTGTGGATGCTTTAAATACCTTGAGTAAGGCCTAAAATTCCACATTTAGTTCAATTTTGTTAACATTCGTTCGTATTTGCGGTTTTTTGCCTAATTTGATAGTCTAATAACCGCATAATGCTAAAGAAAGAGCGTCAAGAATTCATTTTACACCAATTAAACCTGCATAATAAAATTTTATGTGCGGATTTAAGCAATAAAATGGGTGTATCTGATGATACCATCAGAAGAGACCTTCAAGAACTTGCGCAAGAAGATAAATTGATCAAAGTACATGGCGGTGCTTTAAGCAAATCATTTCACACCGCTTTTGACCGAAAGATGGTCTATAATTTAGAGGACAAAAACATCATCGCACAAAAAACAGCTGCTTTAGTTCAAAGCGGTATGTATATTTTAACTTCTGGAGGTACTTCCATTTTAGAATTTGCAAAATCTTTAGACACTAATTTAAATGCTACATTTTTTACTTGCAGCCTAAATGCTGCCATTGAGTTTGCACACCACCCTAGTATTGAGGTGGTGATGATTGGAGACAAAGTTTCAAAAGATTCCATGTTAACAACAGGCGCTAGTGCTGTTCAAACCATCGAATCTATACAAGCAGATTTATGTATCCTAGGTATCAATTCTTTAGACACCCAATTTGGACTCAGCGAAAATGACTGGGAAGTAGTTCAAATTAAAAAAGCAATGATTAAAGCTTCCAAAAAAACAATTTGCATTGGCATTTCTGAGAAATTAAATTCTCAGCAAAAAATTAAAGTAGCCAACCTCGACGAGATTGATATTTTAATTACAGAGCTGGATCCCAACGATCCAACACTGTTGCCATTTAAACACAAGGGATTAACCATTTATTAATATTAAAAAATCAGTTATGAGACTAAAAAAAACAAGCAAGCTATATATGGCAAAGCTTATGATGATTTTGGTTTTGCTGTCTGGTTTTTGTATCGACACTATTGCCCAAACTATCATTAGTGGAAAAGTGTCGAATCAAAAAGACAACAGCGGAATTGAAGGGATTTCAATTGTTATCAAAGGGACACGTAATGGTGTATTTTCTGATAACGTTGGTGGCTTCTCTTTCAAATTAAATAACAACAACGCTGTTACATTGGTAGCGAGCGGGGTTGGATTTAAGACACAGGAATTGAATGTAGATCCAAGTAAAATGGCTACTGGATTGAACATTGTTTTAACAGAACAATATTCAAAATTAGACGAAGTAGTGGTTACTGGTACATCTGCAGGAACGACTAAGCGTCAATTAGGAAGCTATATTAGTAGTGTAAACGCGGATGAATTAACCAAAGGTGCTACTGGAAACGTATTAGCAGCTTTACAAGGTAAAACTGCTGGTGCGCAAATTATCCAAAACAGTGGAGATCCTGCTGGTGGTATGTCTGTTCGTTTAAGAGGTATCAGTTCTGTATTATCTTCTTCTGAGCCTTTGTACATTGTTGATGGAGTCATCATTAACAATGCAACCAACAGAGTGACAAATACTTCGAGCAACTATGATGGTGGTAATTTTGTTGGAAGCATTGGCCAAAACAGAATGGTGGACATCAACCCTGCTGACATTGAAAGAATTGAAGTTTTGAATGGCGCTGCAGCAGCTGCTACTTATGGTAGTAGAGCAAATGCCGGTGTGATTCAAATTTTCACAAAAAGAGGTAAATCTGGTGCTGCTAAAGTAAGTTTCTCAACGACTTACATGAATAGCAACCTAAGAAAGAAATTAGATGTGAATAATTCTCCTGTTAAATTCGGTGGACCAACAGATGGCCCAGGTGCTTTGACACAGGATATCTTATCTCCAACTGTTACTAATACAACTAGTGTAAAGCGTTATGATTATCAAGATTATATTTTCCGCAATGCTTCTGGAACAGATAACACAGTTTCGGTAAGTGGTGGTAATGATAAAACAAAATACTATTTTGGTGGATCTTATTTTTACAATCAAGGTATTATCCAAAATACAGATTTTCAAAGATTCAGCTTCAGATCAAATATTGATCAAGTGATCAATAAGTGGTTGAGCATGAATTTGGGATTAAACTATACCAATTCATCTGCAAATGAAAAGCCGGATGGACAATCATTCTTCTCTCCTACGAACTCTGTAACCATTATTGGTAACTTCCATGACATATGGACAAGAGATGCCAATGGTAATATTAAAGCAGTTGGCGAAAGAGGTAGAGTAAACCCTGTATCTGTTATAGAAGATATCAAACAAAGACAAACAACCAATCGTTTAATTGGAAGCTTTGGAATGAAAATGAAAGCTGCAAAAGGCTTGACTTTTGATTACTTAATGGGTATTGATAATTATGCACAAAACGGAACTACTTATATTCCTCCATTTGCATACAATGCAAGTCCAGGATTTTTTGGTGGTGGTGCAACTTTGGATCCTACACAAAATGGTTACTCAAGTGTTGGTAATAATAATTTCTTCCAAATCAACCATGATTTAACTGGAAATTACACAGTAGAGATCACTAAAGACTTTAATTCAACCACTCAAGTTGGTTTCTCTCAACAATATGAAAAAAGCAACTACGCTTTAATTCAAGGTAGAGGTTTTGCGCCTTTCATTGAAACAGTAAACGGTGCTTCTACCCCATTACCTGGTGTAGATGATCGTAGTGAGATTTCAATTTCTGGTTTATATATCCAACAAAACTTTAAGATCAAGAACCAATTTTTCTTGACAGGTGCTGTACGTCGTGATGCATCTAGCGTATTTGGTGCAAACCAACGCAATCAAATTTATTCAAAAGCAAGTGCGAGTTATGTAATTTCTAGTACTGATTTTTGGAATGAATTAGCTATTGCTAAAGCATTTGATTTAGTAAAAGTTAGATTAGCTTATGGTGAAAGTGGAAACCTTACTGGTATTGGTGCTTATTCTAGATTCAACACCTATAGCTCAAACTCTTTCTTAGGTAGAAGTGCATTAAACTCAAGTTCAACACTTGCAAATGAAAATGTAAAACCAGAAAGACAATCAGAGATTGAATATGGTCTTGATTTAGGCATGTTGAATAATAGAATTGGATTGACAGTGAACATTTATAATAAAAAGGTGACCGATTTATTAATCAACAGACAATTAGCTCCAACCAATGGATTTGCTAGCTTGTTAGATAATTTTGGTGCATTAGAAAACAGAGGTTATGAGGTTATGTTGACCTTAGTTCCAGTTCAAAATAAAGATTTGAAATGGGAAATGACGACTATCTATAATAGAAATAGAAACAAAGCAACTAAAATTGGACAAGCTTTAACCCTATTCTCTACAAACTCTGGTACACCAATCGGTATCGTTGAAGGTCAACCAATTGGCATTTTCTATGGTACTTATTTTGCTAGAAATGCAGATGGCACATTTATTGTTAATTCAGCAAATATTCCTCAAACTGCAAGAGGTACTCAAACTAGTGTATTGAATCCTGCCGAAAATTTAAATAATTCAGGTAGTGTATTGAGAAGAGTGATTGGAGACCCTAATCCTGATTACACAGCAAGTTTAGTGAATGAAGTAAGTTACAAGAAATGGAATTTCCGTGCACAATTAGATGCGGTTCAAGGCGTAGATGTTTTCAATGCCGATTTCAGAACTAGACAAGGTGTTGGTAATGGTAAAGAAGCTGAAAAAGAGCAAAGAGGTATTTTACCAAGAGGTTATATCAGCGGTATTTATGCAATTGAAGAATGGAGAGTGGATGATGGTTCATTTGTAAAATTGCGTGAATTATCTGTGAGCTATAATGTTGGTAAATTAAAATTCATCAATAACCTAAGCATCAATTTTAGCGGAAGAAATCTTATTTCATGGGATAATTACAATGGATACGATCCAGAAGTTAATTCTGGTGGTCAAAGCACTTTGCTAAGAGGTATTGACTTTGGTGCTACACCTATCCCACGTACTTTCAGTTTTGGTATCAAAGCTGATTTTTAATCTTTAATTCAATAAATCAAGAAAAATGAAAAAGATACAATATATATATCAATTCGCTTTCTTACTGGGGATACTGTCCCTTGCTAGTTGTAAGAAAGATTTCCCAAACCCGAATGCGCCAACCACCGATCAGGTGTTTAGTTCTGCAAGAGGTTTAGTGGGAGTGAACATTGGTGCACAAAGGGTTTATTCTTTTGGTGGCGCTAGTGTTATTTATGGTATGGTAACTGCCAATGGTTTTGCAACCAACGAAGTTATTTTGATGAACGCTGGTAATGTGGCGGAGTTTCAATTTAGCAGAGGTGGAAGTACCGTAGATAATACCAATACTGTTTTGGCAAATATTTGGACCAACTCTAATAAAGTGATCTATGATGCGAATACTGTGTTAACTGCTGCTGCTAAATTAAGTGACAAAGGCTATGCAAGTGGTTTAATTGCACACGCTTCTATCTTAAAAGCATTGGCGATGGGTTCACTTTCTATGTTTTGGGAACAAGTACCAGAGGGCATCGGTGCGAATGTAAAATTCAGAAGTCGTACAGAAGGATTTGATGCTGCAATTGCCGTAATCAACAGTGCTTTAAGTACAATTAGTTCAACTCCTGTGAGTGCTGCTTATTTATCTGATGCAACTCCAGGTATGGATTACGTGAATACTTTAAATGCGCTTAAAGCAAGGTATTTATTGTTTACAGGTAAAAATGCAGATGCACTAACAGCAGCTAATTTAGTAGACCTTACAAAAAGATCTACTTTCAACTATGATGCAATTAGTACAAACCCAATTTTCACGACTGCAACAGCAACGAATAATGTATTTCAAGTGATAGATTCTACATTAGGCTTACCAGCAACTTTAGCTCCAGCATTAACTGATGGTCGTATTGCATTTTATACTTCTATCAATGCTACGATTGCTCCAAGATATAGAATCAATGGATTTTATAACAGCACAACCAGTTCTATACCTATTTACTTACCAGGTGAAATCATGCTCATCAAAGCTGAAGCAATGGCAAGAACAAATAATTTAACGGGTGCATTGGCTGAGTTAAATAAAGTCATCACTAAAACTGCTGCTGCAGATTTATTCAAAGTTGGTGCTGGATTAACCGCTTCAACAGCGAGTACATCTACTGAAATTCTTGATGAGATTTACAAAAACAGATGTATCGAATTGTATATGTCAGGTTTGAAACTAGAAGATATGCGTCGTTTTGGAAGACCAGTTTCTGAAAGAAAGAGAAACTTTTTCCCTTATCCATTTAGAGAAAGAGATGGTAATCCAAACACACCAGCAGACCCTAGTTTTTAATTAAAAAATGAATTGAATGGATAAGTCATTTATACGTATTACAGAATCGAATTCTAACTATGATCATATTGAAAATTTCAGTACCACTGAGATTTTACAAAATATCAATGCAGAAGACAAGAAAGTGGCTTATGCGGTCGAACAAGTGATTCCAACAATTCAAACTTTGGTAGACTCAATAGTGGGAAAGTTATCGAATGGGGGACGCCTATTCTATATTGGTGCAGGAACGAGTGGCAGACTAGGTTTAGTAGATGCAAGTGAATGCCCTCCCACTTTTGGAGTACCCAATGATTTAGTAA
>CAIZLI010000103.1 GCA_903933765.1 uncultured Bacteroidota bacterium | reverse complement strand
TTTCCTTTTTGGGATGCGATAAGTTCTGGTTTAATTGCAAATGCTTTTATCATTTGGATCTTAGTCAAGTTGAATCGATTGTACGATCAGACACAGCCCAAAACACTTGAATTCAATATTGGAATGATTGTTGGATGTTCTATTTTATTATATGAGCCAATCGCGATATTGATACCGGTAGTAATTTTTGCATTAGCTATTATAAGACCATTTAGATTGACAGAATGGCTAGTATTGATCATGGGCATTGTATTGCCTTTTTACTTTATTTTCACCTATGTTTTTTTAACAGATTCTGCCGCAGCTTTTACTGCATTTTTACCCAAATTAGATTGGGAAAATCCATTGGCTGCATTAGGCGCAAAATCAATCATTGCATTATCATTTATGGGGCTACAATTATTAATTGGACTCTACTTTTGGCAGGATCAACAAAATCGCTTTATTATTCAGGTAAGAAAATACTGGGGTGTGATGTTACTGACTTTGGTAGTGACTTTTTTCCAGCCCATCATCTTTTCTTCACAAGCTTTATATGCTTCTGCAATAGTCATAGCGCCTCTCGCTAGTTTTATTAGTTTTTGTTACGCAGGACCCAAACAGTTAATGATTCCCAATGTCTTATTTTGGATTTCGGCTGGTTTGATTGTGTATAACCACCTTTTTTAGGTGTAGAATTTGCACTTTTTAGCAAAGCCTTTTTAAGTACCTTTGTAGCTCAATTTTACTCAACTTTTTTAAGCTTACTACTATGAAATTTGGCGTATTGGTTTTCCCTGGTTCAAACTGTGATAGAGATATGCAAGACGCATTAGAAAAAGACCTTGGTCTTGAAGTGCAAATGTTATGGCATAAGGACAGTGATTTGTCCCATTTTAATACGGAGGATTGTATTGTTTTACCAGGTGGATTTTCCTACGGAGATTATTTACGTTGTGGAGCTATTGCGAAATTTAGTCCAATGATGCAATCTGTGATTGAATTTGCAAATAAAGGCGGTAAGGTTTTGGGTGTATGTAATGGCTTTCAAATTTTATGCGAGTCGGGCTTATTGCCAGGGGCTTTATTACAAAATGCCAATCAGCAGTTTATTTGTAAAAATGTATTTATCAAATCCGACAATAGTGGTCCATTGCAAATCCCAATTGCACATGGCGAAGGAAGGTATTTTGCAGACGAAGCGACATTGGCTAGTTTAGAAAAAAACAACCAAATCATCTTCCGTTACTGCGACAAAGACGGCAAGATTGGTGGCAATGCCAATCCAAATGGAGCGATTAAAGACATTGCTGGCATTTGCAATGCTGGTAGAAATGTATTTGGTATGATGCCGCATCCAGAAAGAGCAACCAATTCAGCTTTGAACAATACGGATGGTATTCAGGTATTTGAACTATTGGGTTTATTGAAAACAGCAGCTGCTTTATAATCTTTATAATAAAGTGGTGCGCTTGGTTTTGTTTGTATTTAATTTTTAAAACTTTTCTGATGAAAAAAATATTTCTTGCTTTATTATTTTTTGGATTTGCATTACAAAGTCAATCGCAAAAATTAGCTCCAGTAAAATGGGCTTATCAAGCTGTTAAGACTGGAGACAAAAAGTATAATGTGATTATTACTGCAAATGTAGATGCGCCATGGCATATCTATTCTCAATTTGTAAAAAAAGGACCAGTACCTACAACTGTTCAATTTGCTAAAAATCCATTGGTTGTTCTAAGTGGCAGTACAAAGGAAGTGGGCAATTTAGAAAAGAAATTTGATAATAATTTTGGTGCTGTCATTGGCTCTTTTGGTGGCAAAGTACAATTTATTCAAGCTGTGACATTGAAAGTAAATACCAAGACCAAGTTGACTGGAACTATTGAATATATGGTTTGCAATGAGGAAAGATGTTTACCTCCAACAAAACAAAGTTTTGAAGTGGATATTCAATAATAGTAGCAACTAAACCTTATTCATGCGTAATTTATTCTTGACTTTTATTGCACTATTCTCAACTGTATCACAGTTGCAAGCACAGGCAGACAGTATTGCAAAAGCAACTGTTCAGATCTCGGCTAAGAATGATTCTACCTATACAATACAAGTAAGCGTAAAAGTGCAAGCAGGATGGAAAGTCTATGACGCCAATGCAGAAGGGGTAGAAGCACCAACTTTAAAATATACGTTAGAAACAGCGGTGCCTGTAAATAAGCCTAGCTATTCAGTGGCTGCTCAGGTTCAAAAAGATGTTTTATTTACGAACGCAAAGTCTTTTACAGGACAATTTGATATCAATGAAGAAATAGTGATTCATGGTTTTCAACCTGATAGTTTAAAAGGAGTAGTCGTGATGAGTGTTGGAAAGGAGTCCTCCTTTTATGTGATTGAATTACCTATTGCAATGCCATTGGCGAATGGACAAAAAGGAAGTCAGTTCAATATCTTACTTCCAGCGTCTGCACGTAATGCGCCTGAAAATGCATGTGGTGAAACAACTACTAGTACAACTGCCGAAAGTGGCGCATGGGGTGTATTCTTTTTAGGATTTCTAGGTGGATTGATTGCATTGGTTACACCTTGTGTTTTCCCAATGATCCCTGTGACAGTTTCTTTTTTCACAAAAAGATCAAAGACCAGAAAACAAGGGATACAAAATGGATTGATCTATGGTTTGAGTATTTTTTTAATTTACGTATTGGCGAGTGTGCCATTTCATATTGTAGGCAATGTACAACCAGAAATTTTCAATAGTATTTCTACCAATGCATGGTTGAACATCGCCTTCTTTGCAATTTTTATTTTCTTTTCAATCTCTTTCTTTGGATATTTTGAAATTAGTTTGCCTTCGGGGATTGCCAATAAAGCAGATGCCAAGAGTGGCTTGGGAAGTTTAGGTGGTATCTTTTTCATGGCCATCACATTAGCGATTGTATCCTTCTCTTGTACAGGTCCAATCTTAGGCACCTTATTAGTGGGGTCCTTACAAGGAGGCGCCTGGGCATTAACACAGGGCATGGCAGGCTTTGGATTGGCGTTAGCATTGCCATTTACTTTATTTGCCATCTTTCCACAATGGCTTCAGAGTTTACCAAAATCAGGTGGCTGGTTGGATACCGTAAAAAAAGTATTGGCCTTTGTTGAGTTGGCGCTAGCATTTAAATTTTTATCCAATGCAGATTTAGTACAACATTGGGGATTATTAAAAAGAGAAGTCTTTATTGGGATATGGATTTTAATTAGTCTTGGGTTGACTGCTTATCTTTTTGGTTTCTTATTATTACCACACGATGTAAAAGGACAAAAGATTGCATTAGGCCGAAAATTATTAGGTGGGTTATCATTAGGTTTTGCATTGTATTTAGGTGCAGGATTGATGCCACAAAATGCCAATAATTTAAAATTATTAAGTGGATTCCCTCCACCAACACATTACAGCTTATTTGCAACCGATAGTTCAAGTCATGGCTTAAAAGCAAATGTAGTCAATGACTATACCAAGGCTTTGGCAATGGCGAAGGCACAACAAAAGCCAATCTTAATTGACTTTACTGGATGGGCTTGTGTGAACTGTAGAAAAATGGAAGAGCAGGTATGGACAGATCCTGCAGTACAAAAATTCATTCAAGAAAATTTCATTTTACTTTCTTTATATGTAGACGATCGCGCTAATTTACCTGTGGCAGAACGTTTTGTATACACGACACAAGGTGGACAACAAAAACAAATTAACACCGTAGCAGATTTATGGGCTACTTTTGAGACAGAAAACTTCAATCAATCCTCACAACCTTTGTATGTGGTATTGAGTCCAGACCAAGTATTGCAATCGAATCCAATTGGGTACACGCCAGACATTCAACAATACCTTGAATGGTTAAAATGTAGCGCGAAGAAAAAATAACTACATTGTCATGCCGCGCTCATTCATCATCTTTCTTAAGTTGATCAAGCCATAACGCATTCTTCCCAAAGCTGTGTTGATACTGCAATTGGTTAAAGTGGCGATTTCTTTAAAACTAAAATTGGCATAGTGTCTTAGTACAATAATTTCTCTTTGTTCTTCTGGTAATAAGTCAACTAATTCTTGAATATTTTTATGCGTTTGTGCACGGGTCATTTTATAATCGGCAGAATGATCGGTATGCTTAATCACTTCAAAAATATCTTGATCATCACTGGTTTTAATAACTGGTGTGCGTTTTACTTTTCTAAAATGGTCCACACAA
>CAIZLI010000102.1 GCA_903933765.1 uncultured Bacteroidota bacterium | reverse complement strand
TTTTGCTTGCTTTTTTTCTTGTCTATATTCTTCTTTAACAGCACTTCCTTTTTTCTTATTGGCAAACTTGTCAAAGTTGTCGGATCTTTTCGCTTTCATAGGAGGCGGTATTAATTGTCTTTATTGGCTAACTGTCCACAAGCCGCATCAATATCTTTACCACGACTTCTTCTTATACGAACGTTCACTCTATTTTTTTGTAAAATTTCTACAAATCTTTCAAATCCTTCTTCGTCAGGCTTATCAAATGGAAAACGATCAATGGCATTGTATTCAATCACATTGATTAAATCTGCAGGTACTTGTCTGTAAATTTTAACCAATTCCATTGCGTCTTTTTCGCTGTCATTGAAATCTTTGAATAAGATATATTCAAATGTAATTTCGTTGCCTGTCTTTTTGTAGAAATAATTTAGCGCTTCAATCAATGATTCAATATTATTGCTCTCATTAATTGGCATAATTTCATTACGCTTCTTATCATTGGCTGCATGAAGCGATAGTGCTAATTTAAATTTCACTTGGTCGTCTCCTAATTGCTTGATTTGTTTTGCCACACCAGCGGTAGAAACGGTGATACGTCTTGGACTCATGCCTAGACCATCTGGCGAAGTAATTTTTTCAATCGCCTTCATTACATTCTTGTAGTTCAATAATGGCTCACCCATACCCATGAATACAATATTGGATAAATTTTGATCATAGGTTTTTTCTACCTGTTGTTTGATCATCACAACTTGGTCATAAATTTCATCGAAATTTAAATTTCTACTTCGCTCCATATAGCCTGTCGCACAAAATTTACAACTAAGGCTACAGCCAATCTGCGAAGACACACATGCTGTCTTGCGCAAGGTGGTTGGAATAAGCACCCCTTCAATCATATGGTCGTCAAAAGTTCTGAACCTGGTTTTAAAAGTACCATCGCTACTCATCTGTGTGGTATCAATGGAAAGTGCTGGTAAACTAAAATGCTCCACTAATTTTTTACGTAAATCCAGGCTTAAATTCGTCATTTCATCAAAGCTATGTGCATGTTTTTGCCATAACCACTCTACAATCTGTTTTACCCTAAACGGTTTTTCTTCGATTTTTGCTATAAATCGTTCAATCTCAGCGACCTCTACTGCCCTGATATTTGGTCTTGTTTGCTCCATGTTGCAAAGATACTTGATCAGTCTGTTAACATTCAACTATTTCTAATGGAAATGGTCATTTTATATGGGAATTTTCACTAAAACATAGTATTTTGAGTGACTTAAAACTTAAAATTACAATTATGAGAAAATTATGCTTTATGACCTTGGTTTTAATGGGTGCTTTCTTGTCAGTAAATGCACAACAAGGTCCATTAAATGATTACTTAGGAAAATATATTTTTGCAGAAGGTAGTCCAGTGGCCGAAGTGTCTTTAACTGTTCAAGATTCTAGCTTGGTGATCAATTCTGCAATGGGTTCAACAATGCTAGAGAAAAAAGGGGTAGATAGTTTTTATTTAGCAACCTATGATGCTTTAGTGATTTTCAAAAGAAAAGATGGTAAGATGGTAGAATCAATAAGTATTTTAGTTCAAGGTATGGAGCTTGTTGGAAAAAAAGAAGCGAGTCCATTTGCATTAAAAGAAGATGAATTCTACGCTACATATTGGATGAAACAAAACTACTAGCACTTTTAAAATTCCATTGTTGCCAAAACATCAAATGGAATTGTTTGTTGCGTTCCAGTCATTAAGTTTTTTAGCGTGCATTCTTTTTTACTCAATTCATCGGATCCGATGATGATGATATTTGGAATGCCTTTCTTTTCGGCGTATTTAAATTGCTTGTCGAATTTACTCTTGTCTGGGTAAATTTCACAAGCAATTTTTTTTGCTCTTAGTGCGGCCATCAAATGGTATGCTTCTTTTGCTTCCTGGTCGCCTAAATTGAAAAATAAAATTTTCGTATTCTGTTCTACTGAAGCTGGAAAAAGATTTTTTTCCTCAAGTACATCATAGATACGATCCACGCCAAAGCTAATGCCCACGCCTGGTACATTCGGTACGCCAAATAAACTTGTAAGGTCATTGTACCTTCCGCCACCGCCAATGCTGCCCATCTCTGCGTCGATTGCTTTTACTTCAAAAATTAATCCAGTATAATAATTTAATCCTCTAGCTAAAGTAAAATCTGCTACTAAATTTTTTGCCAATCCACTTTGTGCATGATAGTCTAAAACATATTGCATTTCTTCGATGCCTTTACTTGCGTTTTCATTGCCATTTAATAATGCGCCAAGTTGTTTTAATTTGGATGCATTTGTTCCTTCAATTTCCAAATAAGCTTGGATTGTTTTTTGTTGTGCAGCAGTGAACTCTTTACGATCTAATTCCTCTGCTACTTTTTCCCAACCAATCTTATCTAATTTATCGATAGCAATTGTTAAGTCTATCATTTTATCCGCTCCACCACAAACTTGGGCAAGTCCTAATAATATTTTACGATTATTCATTTTCACCTCCACATCTAGTTGAAGTTCCTTAAATACCGTTAAGTAAATAGCAGTTAATTCTACTTCATTTAATAAACTATCAGAACCAACAATGTCAGCATCACATTGGTAAAACTCTCTATACCTTCCTTTTTGTGGTCGGTCAGCTCTCCAAACAGGTTGAATTTGGTAACGTTTAAAAGGGAAACTCAAAGCGCCATGATGCATGGCCACATACCTTGCAAAAGGAATGGTCAAATCGTATCTTAAAGCCCTTTCTGTAATCTGCGTACTAGATTTACCATCTAATATTTTTTGAAACCCTTCACTGGTTGCAGCCACTTTTTGTGGGTTATCTAAACCGTTGTTTAAAATTTTAAAAATCAGTTTATCTCCTTCTTCTCCGTACTTACCCATCAAGGTTTCCAATTGTTCCATCGCAGGTGTTTCCAGTGGCTGGAATCCATATAGTTCAAATACCGTCCTAATGGTATGGAAGATATATTGTCTTTTTTGAACGGTTGCCGCGTTAAAATCTCTTGTGCCTTGTGGTAAAGAAGGTTTACTCATGAACTCAATTTGTTTGTAAAGATAATTTTTTAAATCGTTACCATGTTAATTGTTTAAATTGCTTTTCAAAATTGCCCTATATGGAAGAAAGAGAAAAATCCGAAAGGTCATTCCGTTTTTTTAGACGTATTTATGACTTCTCTATGTCCTCATTGATTCTTGGAATTGGTTGCCTCTTATTTGGTGCCAAATACTTGAAAATGGACATGGTTTTGAATATTGACAATGATTTTAGACTCATTTTTGGCACTTTGTGCCTGGTTTATGGTGGGTTTAGGCTATTCAGGGCGATTAAACAAGATTATTAATGCGATCAATCAACATAGGAACTATGCGTACCATCTTAATTGGCTGGACTTGTATACTACTCATGGTTTCATGTAAGCATGGAACCGAAAAGACTTTAGAATCCCCAAATGAAGGACAGATTCGCATCTCTGTAGAGGCAAGTTTTAAGCCATTTATGGAGGAGCAGTTAAAAGTCTTTTTGGAGAGTAATCCCAAGGCAAAGTTGGAGGTAAGTTATAAATCGGAGATCGATTGTTTCAAAGATTTAGCCAATGATAGTACCCGGATGATTTTTGTTACTAGGGGCTTAAATAAGCAGGAACAAGTGGACTATAAAAAAAGCCTTGGTTTTAATCCAAATTTTGCCATTCTTGCATACAATGCAGTGGCCGTTTTGGTACATAAATCTGCAAAAGACTCCATTTTTAGTATAGAGACTTTAAGACAAAGGTTGAATGGGAAATCCAATAAGGAAGTGGTGATGGATGGGAATAATTTAACAGGGGTCATTCGTTTCCTAAAAGATAGTTTAGCAAAGGATGTGCCTTTTGGAAAAAATGTAGTGGCCGCAAATGGCAGCAAGGAAGTGATAGACTATATCGCTACACATCCCGATGCCATTGGGTTTGTGGGGATGAACTGGATTGGAGATGGATATGATCCTGCTCAAATTGAATTGCGTAAAAAAGTAAAACTAGGCTTAGTAGAATGTACGCAATGCATTGAAAAAGGGTATTTTTCAAAACCATCACCTTCGACCATCAGCAAAGCACAATATCCACTTACTTTACCTATTTATTTTATTTTAAAAGAAAATGCAGCTGGCTTAGGTACTGGTTTTTTAAACTTTCTAAGTTTGGAAAGAGGACAGTTGATTTTTAAGCGTTCTTTTTTAGTACCAGCAAAAATGGGCTTTAAAAAAAGGAATAGTATGCTGGAATAACAGAAAAAGCTAACATGTTTTAGTACAATTAACTAAAATTTAAAGCGGTTTCTTGCGAAAAAATTAATATTTTAGCTTTCTTAAAGTCGAAGCCCAACAGGATGCTTGCAATGAAGGTTTTGACGGAGTATTATTTATAAAATAGAAAAAACACTGTGATGAAAAAATTGGTTGTATTGATGATGGCAGTCGCATTTGCTTTAACTGGAGTTAACGCACAAATGCCTGTATCTCCATTAAACGAGGGATTGAAATTGTTGCGTTATGAAAAGAACAAATCTGCTTTAGCTTTCTTTAAAGATGCTTATGAGAAAAATGCAAAAGACCCAGAAACCATATTTTGGTATGGTCAAGCAATTTTATCTCAAAATGGTGCTGGTGTTCCTGCAAAAGCGATTGTACAAACTACAAAAGACTTGTATCAAAAAGCCGCAACTGAATTAGGCAACAATGCATGGATCTTAGTGGGTACTGCACATGTGCAGTTATTAGAAGCAGGTGAATCTGCAGACCTTAATGCAATTAAGCAAACATTAGAAGTAGCGATCACAACTACATTGAATACGAAGGGTAAATTCAAGGGTAAGCCTAGCCAAGAAATTGTAAATGCAATTGGTTATATACACTCTGAAATCCCTACTAAGGTTGGAGATCATCAATATGCGATAGATAAATTAAAAGAAACAATTTCTGCTTACGAAGGCACGCCAGTGTTACCAAGTTTGTATGTTAATTTAGGTATTAACTACCTTAAACTGGGCGGTGAAAATGGTGGTGAAGCAGTCACTGCTTTCTTGGAAGCTATCAATAGAGACCCACAAAATGCGTATCCTTATTATAGAATTGGTAAAGTATATCAATCACAAAACAACGTAGAATCTTTTGACGAATATTTTAAAAAGTCTTTAGCTGTTGATCCTAAATTTCCTTCAACTTATTTTGCCTTGTATCAGTATTATGCAGATAAGAACACAGAAACTGCAAAAACGAACCTTGATTTGTTTTTGCTAAACGCAGACAAGGACCCAGCTTTGGATATCTTCAATGCAGATTATTTATTCCGTGCTGGACAATACGAAGCTTCTTTAGCGAAATCGAAGGAATTAGAATCAACTATTGGAGTTGAAGCATTGCCTCGTATTGGTGTGTTATTGGCCTACAACTTTGATCGTATAGGAGACTCTATCCAGGCTAAATCTTATATCGAGCAGTTTATCAATAAAAGCCCTGTTGACCAGGTATTGAACTCGGATTATGAGCTTGCAGTAAAAGTGATGTCTAAATTCAAAGGCAATGAAACGGTTGTAGCAGGCATCCTCGAAAAAGCAATCGCAGCGGATACAGTGAAGGTAAATCAAATGAAATATTACAAGCTTGGTGCAGATATGTATGAAAAAGCAAATATGTATGTTGATGCTTTAAAGTGGAATGTGAGTTATTTTAACCTTAGAGCCATTAAAGACGAAGTCTATTTTTACAAGTTATCAAGCGTTGCCTTGAATGCAAAAGATGGCCTTTTTACAACAGATATTGCAAAGCAATACATTACTGCTTTTCCTGACCGTCAAAATGGGTATTCATTCAATTTGAAAGGGGCTAAATTGCTCGATACGGCCAATAATTTGGGTATCCAGTTTCAAGCTGCGACCTTGCAAAATGAATTTTTGTTGAAAGATCCGGTTAAAAACAAACAGGGTTTGGTAAACAATTATTATGTGATGATGGGTTATTTCAATGAAATGAAAGACCTAGAAAAAGCAATTGGCATGTGTGATAAAGTATTGGAATTAATGCCTGCCGAAGCACAAACTTTAAAAATCAAAGAGAGCTTGGTTAAAAACTGGGAAATCCTTAAAAAGATGCAAGGCAGCCAAAAGCCTGCTTCGGATGCCCCAACTCAAAATCAGCACTAATTTACCTGCTTAATAGGCCTATTTAGGCTTCAAAAAAAAGATGCTAAAAACTCCCCATAATTGGGGAGTTTTTAGTTTAAACAAGTTCCTTTGCGTATTTTTGCGGCACCTAAATGACTTATAAATGAATAGTGCTGCAAATTACTTACCAATCGTATTGCAAATATTGTTTGCAGCTGGCTTTGTAGCCATTATGATATTGGTGTCTAGCTTAGTAGGTCCTACCCGAAAAACATCGGACAAATTAGAAAATTTTGCGAGTGGAATTGAATCTCATGGTGATGCAAGATCACCAATGGCGATTAAATATTTTTTAGTCGCGATCTTATTTGTCTTGTTTGATGTGGAAGTTATTTTCTTTTATCCATACGCAGTCAATTTTAAAAGTTTAGGCTGGGCTGGATTTTTCGAAGTGGTTTTATTTGTTGGATTTTTCTTGGTAGGCTTTGTCTATATCATCAAGAAAGGTGCACTTAAATGGGAAGATTAATTTTAAAAAATATAATGCATAAATTATGCGTCCAGTAAGATTTAACATACATCCAAAAGAAGCTGAAATTGCAGATGCAATTGGAATGGGAAAAGCACCAGATGGTGTACCAGGTGATGGATTTTTTGCAACACAATTAAGTTCTGTTGTAGGACTTGCACGTAAAAATTCTTTATGGCCTTTGCCTTTTGCAACATCATGTTGTGGTATTGAATTCATGGCGACCATGGCTTCGCACTATGACTTATCGCGTTTTGGTTCAGAGCGTGTAGGTTTCTCTCCACGTCAATGTGATTTGTTGATGGTGATGGGCACGATCGCAAAAAAAATGGCGCCGGTATTAAGACAAGTCTATATCCAAATGGCTGAGCCACGTTGGGTGATTGCTGTTGGTGCTTGTGCGTCTAGCGGCGGTATTTTTGATACTTACAGTGTATTGCAAGGGATTGATCAAGTGATTCCTGTAGACGTGTATGTGCCAGGTTGCCCTCCAAGACCAGAAGCAATCATTGATGGTTTTATGAAAATCCAAGACCTCGTTGGACAAGAAAGTATTCGCCGTAGAAATAGCGAACAATACAAAGCATTATTAAATAGTTATGGCATTCAATAGCCAACACTTAATTCTTATAATATGTCGTTAAGTAACGAAATGGTTCAAGAACAATTAATTGCAAAATTTGGAGACCAAGTGTCGCAATTTGCAACTAGTTATGGCATGCTTTCTTTTGAATCTCCAAAGGAAATCAATTTGAAAGTGTTGCAATTTTTATATGATGAGCCAAGTTTAGCATTTACATTTTTAACAGATATCTGCGCAGTTAATTATCCTAATCAAACAGGGGCAGAATTGGTTGTAGTGTATCATCTACATAATTTAAAAGAGAACATCAGATTACGTTATTCTGTAAGCACTTCATTGGGAAATACAGATGTCTATACAGCCACTAAATTATTTGAATCCGCTAACTGGATGGAGCGTGAGACCTATGATTTTTTTGGTATCAACTTTGTGGGTCATCCAAATTTGAAACGCATTTTGAATGTGGATGAGATGGATTATTTCCCATTAAGAAAAGAATTTCCACTAGAGGATCAAACAAGAATTGACAAGGATGACGAAATGTTTGGTAGAGGATAAAAATTATAAAATCAAGGTATAACTAAATATACAATGGAACACAATCATATTACATTACCAGAAGGCTCAATTGAGAAAACAACGACCACGCTAAATATTGGACCAACACATCCTGCTACGCACGGTGTATTCCAAAATATTATGGAAGTGGACGGAGAGCGCATCGTTTCATCTGATCAAACAGTTGGATACATTCATCGCGCATTTGAGAAATTGGCAGAAAGAAGACCCTTGTATCAAATTACACCTATTACCGATCGTTTGAATTACTGTAGTAGCCCTATCAATAATATGGGTTGGCATATTACATGTGAAAAATTCTTGCAAATAGAAACACCTAAACGTGTTGATTATTTACGTGTGATCATCATGGAATTGGCGCGTATTTCGGATCACTTAATTTGTAATTCTATTGTGGGTGTGGATACGGGCGCATACACTGGATTTTTATATGTGATGCAGTATCGTGAATTGATTTATGAAATTTATGAAGAGATCTGCGGATCTAGATTGACAACAAATATTGGACGTATCGGTGGCTTTGAAAGAAATTTCACCAATACCGCATTTACAAAATTGGAGAAGTTCTTAAACGAATATCCAAAAGTCCTTAAAGAATTTGAGAGCTTGTTTACAAGAAACAGAATCTTTATGGAGCGTACACAAGGCACAGGCGGCATCAGTGCTGAGCGTGCAATGAATTATGGTTTTACGGGTCCAAATTTAAGAGCGGCAGGCGTAGATTATGATGTGCGTGTACACCAACCTTATAGTAGCTATCAAGATTTTAATTTCACAGTACCTGTTGGAACAACGGGCGATAACTATGATCGTTTCTTAGTGCGCAATGCAGAAATGTGGGAGAGTATTTCGATCATCAGACAAGCATATGAAAAAGTACAAGCTTTCAAAGGCGCAGAAGCAGAAGTCTACCATGCAGATGTGCCTGAATATTATCTTCCTAAAAAAGAAGATGTGTACACTAAAATGGAAGCATTGATTTGGCACTTTAAAATTATCATGGGAGAGATTGATTTACCAAAAGGTCAAATTTATTGCCCAGTGGAAGGTGGTAATGGAGAACTAGGGTTTTATTTAATCAGTGATGGTGGAAGAACACCTTTCAGATTGCACTTTAGAAGACCTTGTTTTATTTACTATCAAGCTTATCCAGAATTAATTAAAGGTGGCATGTTAAGTGACGCTGTGGTAACCATGAGTAGTTTGAATTTGATTGCTGGAGAATTAGACGCATAATAAAAAAAGAAATTTTCGATATGACCTATACTTTTAATGAAACACAAATGGCTGAGCTGAACCGCTTGGTAGCTCGTTATCCGGAAGGGAAACAAAAAAGTGCTTTATTGCCGGCTTTGCATCTTGCGCAAGATAGTTTCGATGGCTGGTTGCCAACTGAATTAATGGACTATATCGCTAGTTTATTGAAAATCGAACCTATCGAAGTGTATGAAGTAGCAAGTTTTTATAGCATGTTTAATTTAAAGCCAGTTGGAAAATTCATTTTTGAAGTTTGTCAAACTGGTCCATGTATGATTAGTGGATCTGATGATATCATTGCTTATATCCAAGAAAAATTAGCCATCAAACCAGGAGAGACCACCAAGGATGGTGTATTTACTTTAAAGTTAGTGGAGTGTCTGGGTGCTTGTGGATATGCACCAATGATGCAAGTGGGTAAGATTTTTAGAGAGCATTTAACGAAAGAAAAAGTAGACAGTATTATTGCTGAATACAGAGCAACTGTAACAAATTAACAAATCACTGAACGCGTTAAAAATATTCAAATGGGTGTAAAACTATTACTAGATAAAGCAAATGTACCAGGGATCCGTACTTACAAAGTATATCGTCGTGAGGGTGGATACCGTAGTGTCGAAAAAGCTTTGAAGGAAATGAATCCCGAATCTATTGTTGAGGAAGTCAAGAAAAGTGGATTAAGAGGAAGAGGTGGTGCAGGTTTCCCAACAGGCATGAAGTGGAGTTTTATT
>CAIZLI010000101.1 GCA_903933765.1 uncultured Bacteroidota bacterium | reverse complement strand
TGCTAAATAATTTTCATCTGCACCCCACATGCCAATTTGTGGATTCGTTTTTAAATTTTTATAGACTATTTCATTGCCCCCACTTGCTCTTCTATACACACTTACTTGGGCTCTATTGAAACTATAATTATTTTTAAAATAGAGTGATTCTTCTAATTTAAATGGCTTGTCTAAATTTGATTTTTTTTCTTTCTGCCCTTTCTTGGTTTTAGAAAATGCTTCGCCCTCTGGTGGTCCACCCATCCTTGCATTCATTTCCTTGTATCTTATAGTAAATGCATTCGCGCCCATGAAAGAGAAGTTCTCCTTCAAACTTTGATTCATAGCTGAGATCGCAGTAATGATGCCAATAAGCGCCATGATACCAAAAGCAATAATTGCGACGGTAATACTAGTTCTTAGCTTATTGCCTTTAACAGTGCGCCAAGCCAATATAAATGAGTCCTGTAAGGTCATAAAATCTGTTTATCTGTGCCTAAAGGTAGGACAGATTGGATAAGGTACCACCTTATATACAAAACTTATTGAGGAACGGCTAAAAGTAAAGATAAGAGAGGAATACATTGGGTAAAATACCTAAAGCAAGTATCAAAATTGCAAAAACAAGTAATTTGTACTTATACCCCTGCTCCACTTCATGCATTGCTGGTGCACCTTCCACAAAATACATGGCTTGGATCAATTTGAAATAATAGTAGATACTTACAGCTGCAAAAAGAATGGCTAAGGCAACCAACCAAAGTCCAATGCCTGATTGTACAGCAGCATTCAACATATAATACTTAGCAAAGAATCCGCCAGTAAGCGGAATACCTGCTAATGACAATAAGAATATAGTTGTCATTGCCGCTATCAATGGTTCTTTTTTAGCTAAACCATTGAAGGCTTCAAAACTGTAGTCTTTCATTTTAATCAATACCCCAAACAAGCCAATGCTTGCTACTGAATAAGCCATGATATAAAGCAAGATCCCTTCGTTGGCAAAATTGGTTGGACCATATAAAGCAAAAAGCATAAATCCTACTTGTGCAATACTTGAATAAGCCAACATACGCTTTACACTACGCTGAAAAACAGCAGTGATATTGCCTACAAACAAAGTGGAGATCAACACAAAAGTTAACAATAGTTCCCATGCATAGCCTAGTGCTTTATATTGACTATGAAATAAGACAACAAATGCAATGATTGCTGTGGCTTTCACTATGGTCGCCATAAAGGAGGTGAACACAGTTGGAGCGCCATCATATACGTCTGGTGTCCAGAAATGAAACGGCGCTGCAGAAACTTTAAAATTAAATGAAACAAAAATTAAAATTAAGCCAGCAGATTGCATGAGTTGCTCTCTCACCATACCATTTGCTGGATTGACTGTTGGCGCGATCAATTGGAAGGTGCCTGTTGCACCATAGATAAATGTAATGCCTAATAAAAAAATGCCTGTAGAAAACGCCCCCATTAAAAAATATTTCAAGGCTGCTTCGTTGCTGTTTAAATTCTTTTTATCTGCACCAGTTAGGATATACAAAGGGATGGATAAAATTTCAACGCCAATAAATAACATTAGTAAATTATTGAAAGAAGTTAAAATGCTAGCACCACATAGAATAAAGAAAAATAAAGCATAAAAATCTGCTGCATGGTTACCAATTTTAGCAATCTCATCTCCATTTAACCATACATATAAGAAGGTTAAAATAAATAAAATGGTATTCACATATAAACCAAACTGTGTAAAAGCAAGCAAGCCTTTGTAATCTACCGGAATCGTATAAATGCCATTTAATTGTAAAACATTGGCTACAATTAAGGCCAAGAGTCCTACTAATGCAATGCGTGTATGCGTTTTCTCATTGTCAAAGATCCAAGAAGCAAACATCATTAATACACCTAATAAAGCCGAAGCAATAATTGCGTTCATTATAAATTCATTTAATTATTTGATAAACAATTGTTGTAATGTATCTGCAGTTAAATCAAATAAAGGAGCAGGATATACTCCAGAAATGATCACCACAATCAACAATACGATCAATACAAATTGTGCAGGCATATTCGGCGCTTGCATCTTGCTCATTTTTTCACTCAGTTCGCCATACGCACATTTTTGAACCATATTCAATGTATAAATAGCAGCCAATACCACACTTACACCCGCAGCTGCAGCAATCCAAGGTTTAAATTGGAATAAACTATTGAACATTAAAAACTCGCCTATAAATGCATTGGTTAATGGCAATGCAATATTTGCAAATGCAAATCCTACAAGCAAAATAGCCAAGGTTGGGTTTTGTTTAGCAAGGCCCCCCATCTCTTTCAAAGACCTTGTGCCAGTTTGTTGTTCAATGATGTCGGCAATGATCCAAAGACCTAATACATTCACGCCGTGCGAGAATAATTGTATCAAAACACCTTGAGCGCCTATTTCGTTATTAGCAAATAAAGCTGCGCTCATCAATCCAATATGCGCAATACTAGAATAAGCAATCAATCGCTTCATATCGTCTTGACGAATAGCAATAAATGATGCATATAAAATGCCGATCACAGAAAGGATCACTACAAAATTTGAATGCGCGGCAAATGCATCTGGGAATAAAGGCATCAACCATCTCATTACACCATACAAGCCCATTTTAACCATCACCGCACTCAATACCATTGTAACTGCAGTAGGGGATTGTTCGTAAGCATCAGGCTGCCATGTATGTAATGGGAAGATGGGCATCTTAATTGCAAAAGCTGTGAAGAATAAAGCAAATGCAGTTAATTGCTGTCCCCCACTTAGACTAGCTTCTTTGAATGATTGTATCGCAAAACTTTGATCAGCCGTATGTGTGTAGACCAAAATAATACCAATCAACATGAATAAAGATCCTAAAAAAGTATAAATAAAGAATTTAAAAGTCACTGCAATACGCTTCTCTCCTCCCCAAATTGAACAAAGAAAATACACTGGGATCAATGCTAATTCCCAGAAGAAATAAAACAACAAAGCATCACCCGCTAAAAACACACCCAGTAATCCTGTTTGCGTAAATAACATCAATGATAAAAATTGAGCCCTATTTTTTATTTCATTTTTAGAAGTCGCTATAAAGATGGCTGGGAAACTTATGCCAGTCAATAAAAGTAAAATTTTAGCTAAGCCATCTGCTGTTAAAACAAATCTTGCATTGATACTTGATATCCAGCTTGCATCAAAATTAGCGGCTCCATTGAATGCAATATTCAATGCAAGTGCCAATGTGATGCCAGTTGATGCTATCGCAATATAGTTTGCCTTTTCATTGTGTTTAACAAAAAGCAAAATGATTGCTGCGATAAACGGAATAGATAGAATTGAAAGTAATACCATTATTGCTATAAATTTATTGAATCAAATTATGTAAAAAACGAGTGATGGCAAGATCATTAAACCAGATAAGGAATAACAATACAATACTCAACACCATAAATAAAATATAATACCCTACTTGACCACTCTGCATTAAACGAGTTTGTCTTGCCCCGTACTGTACTAATTTTCCTGTGCCATTCACAAGCCCATCAATCACATTTTTCTCCACCACCTCTTTCAAGAAGCCAGCAAAACGATGCAATGGTTGTACAATTGCCTTTTCATATAATTCATCCACCAACCACTTATTGTATAAAAATTTACCCAATGCAGTTTGTGGTTCGCCGTCTGCATGTTTACTGTATTTGCCAATGGCAATCAATAAAGCTACTACCGCAATCGTCACAGAACTACCCATTAAAATCCACTCCGTCGTATGTGATAAATGCAATGCATGTTCAGCGCCTATGATGCTTGATAAATGATGGCTTAACCAATGATGTCCACCTAATATTTCTGGCACACCCATCGCACCACCCACAGCGCTTAATACTGCTAAGATGATCAATGGCAAAGTCATACTGATTGGGCTCTCATGTAAATGACTTGCTTGTGCTTCTGTACCTCTAAATTGTCCCAAGAAAGTAGTGGCATATAAACGGAACATATAAAATGCGGTCATCGCTGCACCAACCAATCCTAGGAACCAATAAATCGGATTTTTTGCATAAGCTGCAGCTAAGATTTCATCTTTAGAGAAGAATCCACTAAATGGAGGTACTCCAGCAATTGCAATACATCCTATTAAGAAAGTTAAATGCGTGATAGGTAATTTGGATTTCAATCCACCCATCTTACGAATATCCTGCTCATGGTGCATGGCGTGAATCACAGAACCAGCAGCTAAGAACAACAATGCTTTGAAGAAGGCATGGGTAATCACATGGAATACAGCACCTGAATAAGCACCTACACCCAATCCAAGAAACATATAACCTAATTGACTTACCGTAGAATAAGCCAATACTTTTTTGATGTCATTTTGTTTGATCGCAATCGTAGCTGCTAATAAAGCAGTACTGATACCAATGATCGCAACCACTGTTTGTGCAATCTCACTATGCGTATAAAAAATATTTGTTCTAGTGATCATGTAAATACCCGCAGTCACCATCGTTGCGGCGTGGATCAATGCAGAAACTGGAGTTGGACCAGCCATCGCATCAGGCAACCAAGTATACAATGGTATTTGAGCACTCTTACCCATCGCACCTACAAATAATAATAATGTAATCGCTGTAATATCTGTACTAGATAATTTTGCTAAACTTTCTGCAGTTAACACTTCTCCGTAACTCACTGTGCCTAATTTCACAATCAGCCAAAAGATGGCTAATAAAAAACCTAGGTCACCAATTCTGTTCATGATAAATGCTTTCTTAGCAGCATTGTTATAAGTAGTATTGGTAAACCAATAACCAATCAATAAATAGGAACATAAGCCTACACCCTCCCAGCCTATAAACATAATCACATAATTATCTCCCAATACCAATAAAAGCATGGAGAAAATAAATAGGTTCAAATAGGCAAAGTAACGTGCATAATGTGGTGCAGTTTCTTCATGCATATAAGCCGATGAGTACAAATGAATCAATGTACCTACGCCAGTAATGACTAATAAAAATAAACTTGACAATGCATCCACCCTAAAGTCAAAAGGAATTTTAACCGTGCTTGTATTGATGAAGTCAAAATAGTGCACCGTGATGGCGCCTTGTTCTTGTACATTCCAAAAAGCAATTAAACTAAACACAAAAGAGGCAAAAATATAGCCAGTAGCTTGTGTGGCAATAGTTTTTTTACTCCAAATATTGCGACCTAAACCGTTCAATAAAAATCCAGCCAAGGGCCATAAAACGATCAATCCTATTATTGTTTTCATGTGGAATTAATTCTTTAATCTGTTTAAGAAATTGATGTCTACAGAATGTGTATTGCGGTACATCATGACAATGATGGCCAATCCCACACTCACCTCAGCCGCAGCAACCACCATGATAAAGAACACAAAAATTTGTGCATCAATGCCTGCTGTGGTATTGGCTGCACTTTGTAAGGCCGCTCCATGGTACATTTTTGAAAATGCCACTAATAATAAGTTCACTGCGTTTAACATTAATTCAATGCACATGAACACGATAATCGCGTTACGGCGTGTTAATACCCCAACAACTCCAATGCTAAACAAAGTCAAACATAAAATGATATAATACTGTATAGACATCTCTAATGATTTTATTTATAATTATTTTTTTCCAATGATGACTGCGCCAACCATCGCACTTAAGAATAAAACACTGCTTATCTCAAATGG
>CAIZLI010000100.1 GCA_903933765.1 uncultured Bacteroidota bacterium | reverse complement strand
TTGTACCTATTGATGACGACATTAAACCTCGTGACCCTGTTACTGAGAACCAAGACATTCTTAAGAACAAACCAGTCAAAGCGTTCTTGCACCAAGACCACAAGTCTCACATCAGCAGCACGGGTGGTTAAATCATCACTGATCCCAGCAGCAATCCTGCCTAAAGTACCCATACTACAAGGCACGACAAACATGATATTGTATTGCGCAGACCCAGAAGCAAAGGGTGCATTAAAATCCATTTTATGGTAAAAGTCAAAAGGGTAATTCAAATAATCCTGATTGCCCAATTCTGTCTCCCAAACCGTCTTGGCATTATCGCTCATGATGATTCCAACTGCTTCGTATTGAGCAGGGATTTGCTTTAAGCTATCTAGCAATGCTTTTGCGTAGAGTGCGCCACTGGCGCCTGTGATGGCAACGATGATTTTGTTTGGCATATTAGTATAACAAAATTAGGGTTTAAAGGTTGACCAGCAAATAGATAAAAAAATCCCCTCCAATATTGAATCGGAGGGGATGACTTTATAGGGAAAGGGTTCAATTAGATCTTATACATCTTCTCGTAGTATTCATCTGCCATACGATTGCTATCGAATTGGAAACGAACATCCTTCATGCCATTTTGAGTAATTTGTCTCCAAGTATCTTTTTGCTCATAATACATGGGTACAATTTGTTCCTCTAATATTTTATACAATTCATTTAAATCGTATTCATCTTGTGCTTCTGTGCTCATATTGGCATAGTCTGCTTTAGGCACCACAAAACCATTGTTGCCGTGGTTGATAAATTCTGGTATCCATCCATCATCGGTTGAGAAGTTCACAGAGCCATTCATTGCAGCCGTCATTCCACTTGTTCCTGATGCTTCTCTTGGTACTCTTGGATTGTTCAACCAAACATCAGAAGCTTGTTTCATACGCTTACTTAAAGCCAATTCGTATCCAACTAACACAGCCACATTTTTATAATTCTTGCTAAGGTTAACTAAGTGATTGAATTGAGAAATTGCTGGATGGTCTACTGGGTAAGGCTTTCCTGCAAATATAATTTGTACAGGATATTTTAAGTTAGACAATAATTTTTCGAATCTTTCTAAATCCCATGACAAGAAATCGGCACGCTTATAACCTGCGAATCTTCTAGCCCAAACAATCGTCAACACATTTGGGTCAAATATTTTACCGGTTTGATCTGCTACAATTTCAAAAGCACGTTTTTTTAAATACCATTTTCTATCATCGAATCCTGTGTCATCTCCCGCTTCAGCAAATTTGTACAATTGCTTGTCTGCCCAATAACGCCAGTTTTGTGCATTGGTAATATGGTCAATTGGGCAAATGCCTTCATGTTTACCCCACATTTCACGGCTTACATGTCCATGTAATTCTGATACACCATTGGCCTTTCTTGCAAACCTAAGGGCAGCTAAAGAGTGGTTAAATTGATCATCATGAATTCCAGTCAATCTTCTTACTTCATCTAAACCTAGGCCACAGAAATAACCCATGTTATGACATAAATAAATATCGTGTTTCTCATTACCTGCTTCTTCTGGGGTATGTGTTGTGAATACAAGTCGTTTTTTAACTTCATCCAATGACTTGTACTTATTTAACAAATAAAATGCTGCTGAAAATCCATGTGCTTCATTTAGATGGTACACTTCTGGATTGAAATTTAATTCATCAATTAATTTTGCACCGCCTACACCCAATAAAACAAACTGTGCCACTTTGGTTGCAACGTTCGCGTCATATAATCTATGTGTAATAGTTTGAGAAACATAATCGTTCTCTGGTAAATCGGTACTTAATAAAAACAAAGGAGCACTGCAAAAAATATTAGGTGCTAAGTAAAATGCTTTTACCCAAACTGGATGGTCATGGATTAAAATTTGATATTTAATGCCTGTATCTTCTAAGAAGCTATACATCTTCTCCATAAAAGAAACTTGCAAAGTTTGGTCTTGATTTCTGGATTGATCATAGTAGCCATATTTCCAAAGCATACCAATACCAATCATGTTTTGATTTAATTCAAAAGCACTTCTTAAATGTGAGCCAGCTAAAAATCCCAATCCACCACTGTATATTTTTAAAGGCTGGTGGATCGCGAACTCCATAGAGAAATAAGCCGCTTTTTTGGAATACTTTTCATTAATAGGGTAAGGAACTTGGAAGTTTCTAAAAGACATGTTTTTGTTCTTTGGTTAATTTGACCCACAATATATCCTATTTGCCTTTAAATTTGGACCAAGGCAGGTATAGTGTGAATAACAATCGTTTGCAATGGCAGAATGTGGATTATTTCTTACGCTTTGGCTTTCTTTTCTTATCGTAACTATCATTAAAATAACAGGTCATATTTCTATGATTACCGCAATTTCCATCTTCCTTGATTTTAATCACATTTCCGGTGATGGTGAATTGAATAGTACAATGATCGCCTTTTTCAGTATAAGTGGCTTGGTTTTTATTAAAATTCAATAAACCTTTAAGTTCACCAACACATGTGCCATCTTTCTTTTCAAAATGCAAGAAAAATTGATATTTGTTGGCATTTCCGAAGTCTCTTAATGAAATGAAGTTCTTTTTATCTCTAGCATAGTCTCCACTAAAATTATTTAGTGTTGGCAATGTGTCAATCGGATTTAAAATTGCTTTTTGTTCAGGCTTCACATTGGCGTCCATATAAATTAATCTGAATCCTTGTTCTGTATAGGCCCAACCTTTTTTTTCATTGGTCAATCCTAATTCAGGATCTAATTTATTTTCTTCCACTAAAAATGTAGGCTCTTTATTGATCATTAAGGTTTTACCATAAAATTGTGAACCTTTATGTACAAGGTCAAATTGTGTCAAAATTTTATAGCCCAAGAAAACATTTTTCTTACTAAAAGTGATCACAGATACTGTTTGGTTCTTTGCATCTTTGTAATTTAACAATAAATAGTATTCTGTTTCTTTTTCAATTTTACCTATTGGAAATAGGGATGCATTTTTAATATTCTTAGGAACAATTGCATTGACAACAGAATCTGGTAAAAATTGTTCTAAGGCTTTTCTGCCAATTTCTGAGGTATCAGTGTAGTTTGTTAAATTGGTATCATTGATTCGAATGGGCAAATCAATTTGCTTGAATGCCGCATTGAAATCATTTATTTTTAAAGGGGTATTTCCAGAGAGATCTGTTTTTGTTTCAGCACACCCAATGAATGCCAATAAAATCAAAAGATTACTTAGATAGCGCATGGCACTCTATTTTTTGCTAAAATAGGCAACAAAATGCCTTTCACAAAGGGTTTATAGTTAAATTTACATTTCAATTATGTTTCATAAATCCTTAGATCAACTACACGAGTCTGTTCCAGTTCAAAACAAAACTGGTTGGAGACGTATATTTGCCTTTATTGGACCAGCCTATTTAGTTAGTGTTGGGTATATGGATCCTGGGAACTGGGCAACCGATTTGCAGGGGGGTGCTGCTTTTGGGTTTCAATTGATTTGGATTTTATTACTAAGTAATATCATGGCCATCTTGCTTCAAAGTTTAAGTGCAAGATTGGGTATTGTAAGGCGTTTAGATTTGGCACAAGTCAATAGAGAGACCTATCCCAAATTTGTTAATTTCTGTTTATACATTCTGGCAGAGTTGGCTATTGCAGCCACTGATTTAGCAGAGGTCTTGGGGATGGCCATTGGGATCAAACTATTAACAGGCTTGCCCTTAATGTATGGCACCATCATTACTGTTACAGATACTTTTTTATTCATGCTATTACAACGGTATGGTATGCGTAAAATGGAGGCATTTATTTTTGTTTTAGTGGCCACAATTGGGGGCAGTTTTCTAGCAGAAATGATTATAGCGAAACCTGATTTAGCGAGTGCAGCAAAGGGTTTAGTGCCTTCTGCTTTATCGCCTGGGGCTTTGTATATTGCAGTAGGAATGATTGGAGCTACGGTGATGCCACATAATTTATACTTGCACTCTGCATTGGTTCAAACAAGAAAAATAGAAAGAACCAGCGCAGGAATCAAAAAGTCACTTTGGTATAATTTTATTGATAGTGCTGTGGCTTTAAATGCAGCTTTTTTTGTAAATGCGGCCATTTTGATTTTAGCTGCGACTGCGTTTTATCAAACAGGCAATCAATCTGTCGCTAAAATAGAAGATGCGCATGCATTATTGGCCCCATTATTAGGTTCGAAATTAGCACCCATTTTATTTGCAGTGGCTTTAATTGCAGCTGGTCAGAGTTCTACCGTCACTGGAACCTTATCTGGTCAAATAGTCATGGAGGGCTATTTAAATCTTAGATTAAACCCTTGGATCAGAAGACTCCTTACAAGACTAGTTGCTATCCTGCCTGCAGTCCTTGTGATTGGACTTATGGGAGAAGGCAGGGTGGATGAATTACTTGTTTTTAGTCAAGTTATATTAAGCCTCCAATTGGGTTTTGCTGTGATTCCATTGATTCATTTTGTAAGTGATAAAAACACGATGGGCGAATTTGCCATCAAGTCTTGGGTGAAAATTTTAGCATGGATCGTAGCGAGTACCTTAGTGTATTTGAATGCAAATTTAGTATTCGATTTTGCAAAAGAATTATTAGTAGGACAAACCCCTCTAGTGATTAAGATTCTACTAGTTTTATCGATTCTTTTCTTTTTTGGTTTGTTATTGTATATCATCCTATTCCCAATCATTCAGTCAAAGAAAAAGCAAGAGCGTACTGCATTGCATGGTGCAGCTGTTGAATTAGACTGGAGCAAGGCAGCGCCAATTGATAGAATTGCAATAGCAGTTGACTTTAGTGCTGGTGATGCCAATTTAATCAAATCGGCTATTGCGCAAGCGCATGCTGGAACAGAACTAATTTTGATTCATGTGGTAGAGAGTGTCACTGCAAGTTATTTTCAAGAGATAAGTGATGATGAGGAATCTAGAAAGGACAGAGAAAGACTTGAGATTTATGCAGCAACACTGAGTGAAAAAGGATTTAAAGTAAATTATGTGGTAGGTTACAAGGATAGGGTCAAAGAGATTGTGCGTATTGTTAAATTAACTGACGCACAATTGTTAGTCATGGGGGCACATCATCATTATGGTTGGAAGGATTATTTCTTTGGCGAGACCATCGAATCAGTAAGGCATAAAGTCAAGATTCCAGTATTGATTGTACAACAAACCGCTTAATAATCTGGGTACTATTTAGTTACATTTTGTACATTTGCAGATAAAATTTTTTAAAAACATGGGAGCAAAAATTAAAGTGGCCAATCCAGTGGTAGAATTGGATGGAGATGAAATGACAAGAATCATTTGGAAATTCATTAAGGATAAATTGATTTTACCTTATTTAGAATTAGATATCAAATATTATGATTTGGGCATGGAGTATCGTGATGCGACCAATGACCAAGTGACGATTGATGCTGCGAATGCAATCAAGCAATATGGTGTTGGTATCAAATGTGCTACCATCACTCCTGATGAACAAAGAGTGCAAGAATTCAAGTTAAAACAAATGTGGAAGAGCCCTAATGGCACTATCCGTAATATTTTAGATGGTACAGTTTTTCGTGAACCAATTGTTTGCTCTAATGTACCTCGTTTAGTGCCTAACTGGACAGCTCCAATTTGTATTGGACGTCATGCATTTGGAGACCAATACCGAGCAACAGACTTTGTTACAAAAGGCAAAGGTAAATTAACTGTGAAGTTTGAAGGCGAAGACGGCACGGTGCAAGAGTTCGAAGTATTTAATTTTAAAGGGGATGGTGTGGCATTGGCTATGTACAATACAGATGAGAGTATCTATGGATTTGCTAGAGCATGTTTCAACCAAGCATTAGCAAAAAAATGGCCTTTATATTTATCTACTAAAAATACCATTCTAAAAAAATATGATGGTCGCTTCAAAGATATTTTTGAAGAAGTCTATCAAAATGAATTCATTACAAAATATGCAGAGGCAGGTATTACTTATGAGCATCGTTTGATTGATGATATGGTGGCGAGTGCTTTAAAGTGGAATGGTAATTTTGTTTGGGCATGTAAGAACTATGATGGTGATGTACAGTCTGATACAGTAGCACAAGGCTTTGGCTCATTGGGTTTAATGACATCAACTTTAATTACACCAGATGGTAAAGTGATGGAAGCAGAAGCTGCACATGGTACTGTAACACGTCACTTCCGTGAGCACCAAAAAGGCAACAGGACTTCTACCAATCCCATTGCATCTATTTTTGCATGGACAAGAGGTTTAGAATTTAGAGGTCAATTGGATAATAACCAAGAATTGATTCGTTTCTCTAAAGCATTAGAAGAAGTTTGTGTTGAAACAGTAGAGTCTGGCATCATGACAAAAGACTTAGCAGTTTGTGTGCATGGAAATAAAGTGAAGCACGGTGAACACTATGTTTACACTGAAGAATTTTTAGATGCATTGGATAGTAATTTGCAAAAAAAATTAGCATAATTTTTCAACAGGATCTGTTGTCTAAATAAAAATAGCCACTCAATTGAGTGGCTATTTTTATAAACTTATAAAAAGTTTTAAGGTCAAGTCGTTGAGGACTATCCTTTCTTTTTCATTTCTTTACACTTGCCATCTTTCATACAGTTCTTATCACACTTATGCGCTTTGGCTTCCTTCTTACAATCTTTACAATCTTTCTTACCACAGTTTGCAGAAGCAGTGTTTGCAGCTAATAATAATACAGATGCAAATAATACGGTAGCTAATTTTTTCATGATCTTATTTTTATATTTTTAATTGATTCAAAAATGCTAAGTGCAATTTACGTAATCATATAGATATTGATGATCATTTCAGTATGATTTTACTCATTTTTATGTTAAATCGCTTAAATAGCGCTTGGGAACTGGTTATTTTAATACTTCTAAAATAGGCTTCCCAATTGCACCACTTGGCATCTGAATACCTAAAAGGGTGGACACTGTTGGGGCAATATCAGTCATATAATTCACCGAATTTACTTGCCCTTTTTTGATGCCATTACCATACCATAACAATGGAATATGTGCGTCATAATTATAAAAAACGCCATGGTTTGTTCCAGTGGCATAACCATCCATATAGCCCGATTTAGTCACAATGAACAAATCGCCACTTCTTTGAGGATTATAGCCATTGACAATTCTTTCTCTTAGTTCCTCAGGTAAAGCTGCAGACGCCGCTTTACGCGCCTCAACAACTTGTAACACACCTGGTTTTAGCTCTACAAATTGACGCACCAATTGAACCAATTTATCCTGACTTACGCCAAGACTATCCATCAAAGGATGGTTAAAATGAATATTGTATTCATTGATTGCAGTAATTAATTTATCACTCAAGCCTTGCTTTAACAATAATTGTCCTAATTCTTTTTTAATGCCAGATTCACTGATCAAGCCACCTGGAATTTTATGTTTTTTAGAAAAATCAGGAATATTGGCAACTGCATGGTCTGCTGTTAAAAAAACGGTATAATTATTTTTTCCCACCTGCTTATCTAAACTTGCAAATAGTTGTGCAATCACTGCATCAAGTTTAATATAGCCATCCAGTGTTTCCCAAGAATTTGGACCAAATGAATGACCAATATAATCTGGAGAAGAAAAACTGATTGCCAATAAATCTGTGATATCAT
This sequence comes from uncultured Bacteroidota bacterium, assembly GCA_903933765.1. GTDB lineage: Bacteria > Bacteroidota > Bacteroidia > Chitinophagales > Chitinophagaceae > Sediminibacterium. Next base: position 2,039 of record CAIZLI010000100.1, on the reverse strand, counting down.
CCTTTCCTAATTGCTCGCTCACCAAGGCCTTTTCTGCCATTTCTGCTACAATCGTATTACCGTATGGTGTAGAGGAGATTTTACTATAATCCTTGCCAATAAATTGAGATAAGGTATAAGGAAATCCTTTTTGTTCAGCACCTAAAGGAGTAGATTCATAGGCGTTCATATCCCCATCACAATTAGATTCATAGACAGATTTTGCTAAACTTAAGTTCCATCCTTTTGCATATAAAGAATCTACTCTGTGTTGGCTATTGAATTCGGACACCCATTTTGGCAAGTTTTTTCCATAATAGGTTGAACTAATAAAATTCCCCGATTTGCTATCATACCAAAATGCACCATCGGCACTATGACCAGCAGGGATAATCGCACCTCTGTCTTTAATGGAGATACCAAATACTTTACTTTTAAAATTATTCGCCAATTTGATCTCATCCCCAAGCGTTGTTGTCCAAACATTCACTGGACTCATTTTACCGGCTGGACTACCTTCTACACCTACAGATACCACGGTTGGGTCTTCCACACAGTAGACCGTCCTTTGTTGATAGTTATCGTACCATTGGTTTCCTGCAACGCCATGGATTGCTGGTGTTGAGCCAGTGTAGACAGCAGCATGACCACATGCCGTAACAGTAGGAACATAGGGAATGAAGTTATTATTACAAGTAGCACCCTCATTTACAAAGCGCATAAAGCCTTGTTGAGTGGTGAAATGGGATTTAAATTGATTGATATAATCCCAACGCATTTGATCAATTACGATACCTATAATTAGTTTAGGTTTGCTTGAAGTACTTGATGGGACTGATTTTGGGGCTTGTGCAATGCTTATAAAAGACAGAAGTAAAAAGCATAAAATGGTACAAATACGCATGTTCACATGAATTTAGGACTGCAAATTACGTATAATTATAGCCTATTGAAGCCAAAAAATTATTAAATTTGCAGGTATAATTAGAAACCTATGGCAGATATATTCGAAAGGCTGACTAAAAACTACGGACCAATTGGTCAACACCGTGAAAGAGCACATGGCTATTTTGCGTTTCCTAAACTAGAAGGAGAAATTGCCTCTAAGATGAAATTTAGAGGACAAGAAATGATTGTATGGAGTTTAAACAATTATTTAGGATTAGCCAATCATCCAGAAGTGCGTAAGGCGGATGCAGAAGGATCTGCTCAATATGGTTTAGCCTTACCAATGGGTGCGAGAATGATGAGTGGAAATAGTGACTTACACGAACAATTAGAAAGAGAATTGGCTGAATTTGTTCATAAAGAAGATTCAATTCTAATGAACTATGGATACCAAGGGATCATGAGTGCCATTGATGCAATCTGTGGTCGTCATGATGTAGTGGTGTATGATGCAGAATGTCATGCATGTATCATTGATGCATTAAGAATGATTCCAGGTCACCGATTTGTTTTTAAACATAACGATGTTGAAGATTGCGAAAAACAATTATTAAGAGCACAGGCATTGGTAGATAAACAACAATCTGGTGGTGTTTTGGTGATCACTGAAGGCGTATTTGGTATGGCAGGTGACCAGGGAAAATTAAAAGAGATTGCTGCATTAAAAAAGAAAGTACCATTCCGTTTATTGGTGGACGACGCACATGGTTTTGGTACATTAGGTACCACTGGCGCTGGCGCTGGTGAAGCACAAGGCTGTCAAGATGAAATTGATTTATACTTCTCCACATTTGCTAAGAGTATGGCGTCGATAGGTGCGTTCATGGCTGGACCAAGAACCATCATTGATTATATTCGTTATAATATTCGTTCACAAATTTTTGCAAAAAGTTTACCAATGCCATATGTGGTGGGTAACTTAAAGCGTTTAGAATTATTAAGATCAAAACCAGAACTAAAAGCAAATTTGTGGAAGAATGCATTGGCATTACAAAATGGATTGAAAGAAAAGGGATTTGATATTGGTAAAACAGATTCTGTTGTCACTCCTGTATACATGAAAGGAGGCGTAGAAGAAGCCACTGCCATGGTGATGGATATCAGAGAGAATT
>CAIZLI010000099.1 GCA_903933765.1 uncultured Bacteroidota bacterium | reverse complement strand
TGATCTTTTATTATCCAGAAAATGAGCTCACAAAATATTTACTAGACCTTAGGTTATACCGTCCAACCTGTGTGCAAGACTTTTTCAAAGACCTTGAAAATTCAATGAAGACATTACATCCAAAAGGCTTGATGGGTAAATTGGTTGAAAACAAAGACGTCACTGGTCTTTGTTATTTATTAGGCATTTTAGAAGAGATTTACCATTTCAGAAATGGACATTGGCAGTTTGTTCAAAAATATATCATGGCCAATACAAAATATGCGATGGCTACAGGCGGCACTCCAATTACGTCTTGGATCCCAAATCAAATTTTATCTGTCATTCGTCAGATGGAAGACGTAGTTACTGCCATCAATCAAATTGGCAAATCGGATCAAGCAGAGGCCAATGCTATTTTCGAGCATAATGTTAAATTATTGCCAACCAAAAAAGGATTAATTAATGGACAACTTGAACTAATTCATAAGAACGACTTTTCGGCAGAAGCAGTATTTGCTTTGAATCAAAAGTTCGGATACGATGATACTAAATAGTTTTAATGCTAACTTACAATTGGTCTTAATTGATTATAAATTTTATTAAATAGTTAAAGTCTATCAATATGAAAAAAACACTAGCTGCATTTTTGCTTCTTTTGACACTTACAACTTTCGCGCAAAAGAAAAAATCAAGTACTCCAGCTGCTGAAACCGCAAAGCTCAGCCCCGATTCGGTTTTTAAGAATCTGCAATGGAGAAATATTGGCCCGACAAGAGGTGGAAGGGCAAATGCCATTAGTGGTGTGGTCAATAATTCAAAAAGATTTTATGCAGGATACACTGGAGGAGGTGTTTGGGAAACCATCGATGGTGGACTTAAATGGAAAAATATTTCAGATGGCTTTTTTAATGTTGGTTCTATTGGTGATATTGCTGTCTCAGAATCTGACCCCAATGTTATATATGTTGGTTCAGGTGAGCATGCAGTAAGGGGTGTAATGACAAGTTATGGAGATGGGGTCTATAAATCTACCAACGGTGGGGTTACTTGGAAAAATATTGGACTCGAAAAAACAAGACATATAGCGGACATCGCAGTTCATCCTACTAATTCAGATATTGTTTATGTGGCTGCTCAAGGAACAGTGCATGGTCCTAATAACGAAAGAGGGGTTTATAAATCAATAGATGGAGGCGTAAATTGGAAACGCGTTTTGTATATCAATGATAGTACAGGAATTGCTTCCTTATCAATGGATATGACCAATCCGCGTATTTTATATGCAGCTTCCTGGGAACATCGTAGATTTCCATGGACGGTATCAAGTGGTGGGAAAGGTTCTGCAATTTGGAAATCCACAGATGAAGGGGCCACTTGGACTAAATTAACGGAAGGATTGCCTGATTTAATGGGTAAGATTGGATTAAGTGTTTCAAGGGTGAATCCTAATCGTGTTTTTGCAATTGTTGAAACAGAAAAAAAGAAATCCGGATTATACCGTTCAGATGATGCAGGAAAAACATGGGCATTGTTATCTAATAATCAAGACATCTCCTCAAGATCTTGGTATTATATGAAAGTATATGCAGACACAAAAAATGAAAATTTAGTGTATGTGTTAAATGCACCAATGATGCGTTCAATTGATGGCGGTAAAACATTTACAAATGTGAGAGTAGGCCACGGAGATACCCACGACTTATGGATTAATCCAAACAATAATAATGAAATTGGTTTAGCAGATGATGGCGGTGGAGAAATTAGTTATGATCAAACCAATTCATGGTCTTCTATTATGAATCAAAGTACCGCACAGTTTTATAGAGTGAATACAGATAATTCATTTCCTTATAAAGTATATGGTGGTCAACAGGATAATACTTCTGTTATTATTGCTAGTAGAAATAATACAGGTTCAATAACGGTACGTGATTGGATTGCAGGCGCAGGTTGTGAATCCGCTTTTTTAGCATTTGATCCAAATAATCCTGATATAGTTTATGGTGGATGTTATCAAGGGTATATCGAAATGCTTAATACCAAAACAAATGAGGTTAAAGATGTGCAAGCATATCCGAGTTTAAATTTAGCAGTTCAGCCAAAAGACATGAAATACAGGTTCAATTGGAATGCACCAATTGTGACCTCTATGCACAATCCAAAAGTAATGTATCATGCTGCCAATGTATTGTTGAAAACGGTGAATGGTGGATTAAGTTGGGATGCGATTAGTCCAGACTTAACAAGAAATGACAAATCTAAGCAAGGTCCTGGTGGAGTTCCATTTACCAATGAAGGCGCTGGAGGTGAAAATTATAATACAATTTTTTATGTAAAAGAATCACCACTTGATCCTAATACTATTTATACAGGTAGTGATTGCGGATTGGTCAACGTAACTACAGACGGTGG
>CAIZLI010000098.1 GCA_903933765.1 uncultured Bacteroidota bacterium | reverse complement strand
TATTTTTTAGGAGACTACTTAAAACAAAACAGTGGGGTTGATTTAACTATGGATGTAACAAATTACAGTAAAGTACTTAGTAGTTTATTGCAATATGAAATAGATTTTGCATTGATTTCACATGATCCAGATAATATCAAATTTGAAAATTTTGATTTAATTAAAAATGAACTATTCCTAATTGGCAATAGTTCAAATAATACTTTATTAACTGGAGATAAAGCAATATCAGATAGTACTTTCTTATTTAGAGAAGAGGGTTCTAGAACAAGACTTGTTATGGAAAATTTTATTGAAAAAAATAAAATTAAAATAAAAAAGAAAATCGAATTAACTTCAAATGAAGCTGTAAAACAATCAGTGATTGCTGGGCTGGGCTTATCCATTATGCCATTAATTGGTATAAGAAATGAAATTGAATCTGGATTACTTAAGATTATTTCAATGAAAGGATTGCCTATACAAACCACTTGGAGATTAATTTGGCTTAAAGAAAAAAGATTGTCTCCAATTGCGGAGTCTTATATAAGTTATCTTGAAAAAGAAAAAGAAACAATTATCAAAAATTATTTTTCGCTACCCAACCACCAATAAACTGGTAATCCTGAAGCAATTAAAACCAGACCCATCATTGCTTCAAAAGGCTGGTTGATCAATGTCATGATACAAATGGTGATACAGAAAAATAAAAATAAAATAGGCACGACTGGATACCCAATGACTTTATATCCTCTTTCCATGTTTGGAGCTTTTATTCTTAAATAGATCAATCCTACTGCAGTGGCCGCATAAAAAAGAAACGCAGCAAAGACAAGCATATCTGTTAATTGATCAAAACTTCCTGAGAATAATAATAGGATTGCCCAAATTGCTTGAATAAACAATGCCTTGTCAGGTGTATTGTATTTTGGATGCACCGATGCCGCTTGTTTAAAAAATGTCTTATCCCTTGACATAGCGTATAACATACGGGCAGACATTAAAATACTACTATTGGTAGAATTCATAGTGGTCACTAAAATCAAAGATGCCACAAGCGCCATACCAACAGGCCCACTCAGTTGACCTGCCACTTCTACTGCAGCAATTTTATTGGGTGTGACATTCAATTGAATGAAAAAATCAATTGGCATGACATATAGAAAAACGAAATTGATTAATACGTATACTGCCATCACCCCCAGCGTTCCTAATCCTAAGGCTAAAGGGAGATTGCGTTTTGGATTTTTAATTTCCTCCCCAATAAATGCAATATTATTCCATCCATCATAACCCCAAAATGCGCCTAAGCTAGCTAAAAATAAGGCTTTCATCAATGTCCATCCATTCAGATCTGTATTAAAACCATTTGCATTAGTTGTAAGATGGGTCATACTCCCTTTGTCCGAACCAAGTCCTACTACTAAAAAAAATGCAATGGCAGCTAACATAGCATAGGTCAATACACTACTTAACTTTTCTGCAAATTGTACACCTCTATAATTCAATAAGGTTAATAATAGAATCAATAAGGCAGCCAATAATTTAATGGATAAGTTTTCAAATATATGCAGTCCTAAAAAAGTAATATCCGAATCCAAAACAGGCAATGGAAATAAACTATTTAATGACTGTGCAAAAATATAGGCTAAGGCACTAATTGCTGCGGTCTTAATAACAGCAAAACTAGCCCAGCCGTATAAAAAAGAAAAAAATCGTCCGTAAATTTTTTGAAAATAATTGTATTCGCCACCAGAATTCGGATACATGCTCACTAATTCTGCTGTACACAAAGCACCTGCAAGACTTACAATGCCTGCAATCAACCAACATAGTAAAATCAACCAAGGGGTGCCCAACTCCTGTGCCATTGGTGCAATTTTTTTAAACACCCCAGAACCTATGATCACACTTATCACTAAAAAGCTTGCCGCTCTTAAACCTAATTTTGGTTGGAGACTATTTGTTGTTGTATTTTCTTGCACGAAGCTGTTTTTAAATTTTGTTAAAGCCAAAACCTGGCGCGTTATTTATCACTAGGCATCCATCCTGCACTTTAAATCCACCTGTCACTAAATCTTCCATCAAATCAAAACTGCCATCAAGGTCTATGTACTTTGTATTAGGACAAGCATAAGCAATATGCAATGCAGCTGTAATACTAATGATACTCTCATCATTGCAACCCCAAAACAAATCAATGCCTGCATGTTGCGCAATGGTAGCAATTTGTTTTGCTCCTAAAATACCACCACATTTCATCAATTTGATATTGTAAATGCCAAAAGCATGTTCACCTGCTGCTAAATGCAACGCTGCTTGAGGATCTTTCAATGCCTCGTCCGCTGTTAAACATTTTCTTTCTGCAGCGCTTAGCTCTAATAATGCTTGTTCTTTACCCACTGGCAGCGGTTGCTCAATTAATTCCAATGGATAGCTTGCTGTGGCTTTTAGAAACAATTTTAGTTGCTCTAAATCGTATCCTTGATTGGCGTCTACCCTAATGGTGTAATCCTTACCAAAATGAGTATACAATGCTTTTATACGTTCAATATCTTCTTGCAGATCCAAACCGGTTTTTACCTTAAACACTTTAAAACCCATCGCTGCATATTCCTTTGCTTCCTCTAGTGTTGCATCCAATCCTTTAATCCCAATGGTCATCGAAGTAGGTAATGCATTCATTTTTTGTCCGTAAAAAGATGCAATAGAAACACCTAGGTATTTTCCAAAAGCATCATGCAATGCAATATCAATAGCTGCTAAAGTGCCAGGCAGATGCGGGAATTGTACATTGGATTCAAAAATGATTTGTTGAAAATGACGAATATCCCTTCCAACTAAATTGGCCACAAAAGAAGTATTCAAATTCGCTACGGTCTGTTCTGTGGTTTCTCCTACCACTTCCTCGGCAGGACTACCAGAGCCATAGCCGATCATACCATTGGCCAATTCAATTTCTAAAAATGCTAAAGACACATCCGAAAAGGTATTGTATGCAATGGTGTATGGCTTTTTTAAGGCCATCTTTTTTAGGTAAGCCCTGACTGCTACTATTTTCATAAACTACTTGGTTAATGCTTTTAGTAAAGGGATGACAGGTGCAACACCTTCCTGTATTGGCAGCAATACTGGCAAACCTAAACTTGCTGTGTATGCTGTTTGAAATGCAAAAGCTTCTTCGTCTGTGCAGTTTTCGGTATTCACGGCAACAGCAATTACTTTTGATCCTAATTTTTCGATAATTTCAATTTCAGATGCGACAGAAGGGATCTCACCCCAATGTGCTTCGTTGTCAAAGTATTTTCTTTTAGGAGCAAAAATTAAAACCACATGTTTCGCATTCCCAGAAATCAATAATTCTAATCCACAAGGACCACTTGGATTTCTTAAAGCCGATTGGCCTTCTAAAAATAAAATATCTGATTGTGTTTCCTTCCAACAACTAACAATGGCATGCTCTAATTCACCAGAAACAAAATCATTCAAAGTGGAATCAAAAATAAAACCATATTTGCCGCCTTGCAACCAACCTGTTTGTCCAGTATAGATCATTTCGGCCTTGATACCTTCTGATATGCAAGCTTGTTTTAACATGCGCGCTGTAGTTCTTTTTCCCATGGCGCAGTCCATACCTATCACAGCAACAATAGGTGCTGTGACATTAAAAATTGCCCCATCCCAAAAATGCAAGTCTGCTCTTGATTTAGGTTTTCTGACATCAATTAATTGGGCACCAGTACTTGCCGCTATGGCCACTAAATCGGCTTTGTCATTTAAGTATTCATGTAATCCATTCACTACCGAAATGCCTTTTTTGACCGCTTCATAAATTAAGGCCAACATATTTTTTGGCAATCTCCCACCAACAGTCGCCACACCTATAATTAAAAAATCCACTTTTTCTAATTGCTCAATAGCTATTTCCATAGTTGCAAAAACTGGGATGTCTCTATGTTTACCATCTAATAAAACGCCAGCATCTTTTCCTGCATTGGCTTCTCCATCTACTAGGCCAATAACATTAAAACGTTCAGTGCCCCTAATTAAACCATGTGCTGTCTTTGCATCGGAAGTCATTAACAAACCATCCGTTAATACAATTGCATTTTTCATTCCATTATTTTATTGCTTCAAAAAATTACTTCTATTTAGCCTTTTACTGATATACTTACTTTCTTTTAATCAAAACCCCAGGTTGTTTGCCAGTGGATTTTTGAGCTTGATACACAATTGTTCCATTTACCCAAACCATGTCAATGCCAGTAGACAACGCATTGCTATTTTTAATATTGGCCTGATCTATGACTGTATTTGGATCTAATAAAACTAAATCTGCATAATGACCAACTGCAATACGACCTCGGTCTTTAAATCCAAAAAAGTCTGCAGACTGCCCTGTCATTTTATAAATCGCTTTTTCTATCGGCATCAGTTTTTCTTCACGTACATATTTGCCCAACACTCTTGTGAATGCACCATAACCTCTTGGATGTCCGCCAGCATTACCGTCTGAACAAATGATGGCTTCTGGCCATGCCATAAATACTTTCACATCTTCCTCGCTCATTGCTTTTCCTGCAATGGCTTCGATACCACCTGTGTAATTTGGATTGGCATTCTTAAAGTCTTCTGCGATTTTGATTAAGCTCATCAATGCTTGTGCAGGACTTTCATTTCGTTCAATACCAATTTCAGTAACCGATTTGCCTTTATACGAAGGAATAGGTGCATACTGCATTAGATAAGATGCGCTAGGATCAAATAATTGCTTGGTAGCCATTTCGGCACTTGCTAAATTATCAAAGTCTTTGCCAGGAAATAAAACCCTTAAAGTTGAATTCCAAAAAGTATAAGGATAGATATCTGCACTGATATTGATACCTGCTTTTCTTGCATCATCTAACTTCTTTAAAATCAAATTAGCAGTACCCCAGTTTAATTGATTCGCAATTTTAATATGCGATACCTGAACGGGCATTTTTGTTTGTCTGCCAATCTCTATAATTTCTTCGATCGCTTCATCCATATGTAAGTCTTCACTTCTAATATGACTTGTGTACAATCCATCATGCGCTGCAGTCACTTTTGCCAAATCAAGCACTTCTTGTTTGCTAGAATAAAAAGAAGCTTCGTATTCTAATCCAGTGGATAAGCCTAATGAGCCTTTCTCTAATTCTAATGCTAAGATGGATTTCATTTGGTCTATCTCCTTAGCAGTTGCGTTTCGATACAAATCATTTTCACCCATTGCAATTTCACGAAGGCTTGACTGTCCTGTATAACTGGCTACATTGGATACAACAGGATTTGCCTGCATCCATTTTGTTAAGCTATCCATTGGATAACTATTTCCATCCTGCCCAATCACAATCGTCGTGATACCTTGACTTGAGGTTGATAAACCAGCTTTATTTTTATTAAGGTCCCCAAAATGATGACTATGTGAATCGATAAACCCAGGTGCCAAAATTTTTCCCTTGCCGTCAATGACAAGATCGATTGATGCATTTGGTTTTTTACTGCCTATATAAATGATTTTGCTGTCTTGTATTAATACGAATGCTTTGTAAGCAGGCTTTGCATTGCCATCTACAATGTTTACATTATGAATTAATGTTATTTTCTGGGATAGTAGATGCTTTGAAAATAGAACACAAAGAAACAACAGCAATAATCGACTTATAGTCATAATATACGTTTCTCCAAATTTAAACTATAACTTCTTATATTTTTGTTTTTCGCTACGCTCTTTTGCCCTTCTTAATCTCCTTTCGTATTTTTCCATCATTTCTGCATTCAAAGTATGCATATCACCTGCCTTGTTGTATTTTTGTCCTTTTGTTGTAATGATTATAGCGCCATTTTGAGCGCCAGATCCATATACAACTGCAGCACTCGCGCCTTTTAATACTGTAATAGATTCAATGATATTTGGATCTATATCAAATAATCGATTTGACATGACAGAGTTGGCATCAAATCCAGTTCCATTATTATTGACTGAATTATCAAATGGAATCCCATCAACAATGACTAGTGGTTGATTGTTTCCATAAAATGATGTAAAACCTCTAAAATTTAATCTTGTACTTTGACCTGGTGCTCCACCTCCACCTTGGATATTGACTCCAGCAATTTTTCCAGATAAAGTCCTAAGGACATCATTTTCAGACTTTTGAGATAGTTCTTTTGATTTTACGGTAACCGATTGTGCTTGTATACTCATATATCCAGTGAATAAACACAATAACAATTGAATACTTTTTTTCATTGGATTTGATTTACATAAAATTACAATAAGTATTTAATTTAACTTCAATTTATATTCTTCATTATGTGCTACGTTGTAGGGGTTAAAATACCCAAAAAACAAACAATCAAAATAGGTGATAAAAAGCTTGACCTAGACCCTATAGAGCTCCCTGCTCAATCTGGATTTAGCTACCAGCAGTGGCCGGTGCTTTTTAATGAACAACAAGGGCAAGAATATCAATTAAGACCTGGGAAGATGCATTGGGAATTGATTCCTAACTGGGTTAGGAATCAAAAAGAACTGACCGAATCCAGAAAAAAGTATACCACACTTAATATAAAGTCGGAGGGAATTTTTCAAAATAAAGTGGCACAGGCATTGGTGCATACTAATAGATGCCTGGTGCTGGCTTCCCATTTTTTTGAATGGCAGGAAGTCAACAAAGAAAAATTTCCACATTGTATTCAATTAATTAATCAGGAATTATTTTATATCGCGGGGGTATGGAACACATGGACCGATCACACATCGGGAGAAGTGAAAAATAGTTTTGGCATCATCACTACAGAAGCCAATGAATTTATGGCTAAGATCCATAATGTTAAAAAAAGAATGCCCACTATTTTGAATGATGACTTAGCCGCAGCATGGATATCATCGTCATTAACGACCAATGAGATACAATCAATTGCAGGGACAAAAATTGATAGCAATGCCATGCAAGCGCATACTGTGGCCAAAAACTTTTTACAAGCGAATGACCCTTGCGAAAAACAAGCGTATCAAATTTTTACGCCGCAAAATTTATTTTAAAAACAATAATTTTTGTTAAGACTTTTATTAACGCAGTGGCTGTCTATGATAAAGTGTAGGTCTCATGTAATTCAGGGACAATCACATCTTTGAAACCTTTTTTTCTGAGCCTTTCTGCAAAATGATCTTGTACTTCTGGTTCGCCATGTATAATATACACTTGTTTAACATCCCCTGGATTTTGACAAGCCAAAAACTGCATTAAGTCCTCATAATCTCCATGTGCACTCATGCTTCTGATAGACCCTATTTTACACCTTACTTCAAAGGGTTCGCCATAGATGCGAACTTCGGTAGCACCATTCATTAAACGTC
>CAIZLI010000097.1 GCA_903933765.1 uncultured Bacteroidota bacterium | reverse complement strand
GTCCACACAATGTATATGGTCGTAATCAAAATATTTGGGATCGCTATCGCAATGTATTAGGCATTTGGATGTTCCAACACATTAACAATTTACCTTTTACCATTTTTTGTGAAGGGGATCAACAAAGAGCATTTTCTTCGATAGACGATTGCTTATTGCCTTTATGGAAAGCAGGAACAGATGACCGTGCTAAAAAACGCATCATCAATATTGGCAGTTGGAAATACTATAGCATTAAAGATGCTGCGGAAGTTTTGAAGAAAGTCATTGGTAATGGTGAAATCAAGCACGAACAAGCACGACACGAAGTAAAAGATGCATTGCCTTCGCACGAACTAAGTGTGACGCTATTAGACTACGAAGATAAAACGAGTTTAGAACAAGGCTTAACAGATATGTGGCAATGGGCTAAGCAACAACCAATGCGTGTTCAAAAATCTTGGGACAACTACGAAGTCGAAAAAGGTATTTATGGTTTTTGGAAAAATAAAAAATAACATATTGAAATTTATTTTCAAAAAGGGATACAAGGCAACTAGGTATCCCTTTCTTGTTGGTATATTTTTATTGCAATTGATTTTATTTAATCAATCGGTAAATGCACAATCTATTTCTTTAGACCAAGAATGGAAAACAGACTTAGCGCGAAGAGAACAGTTACTAGGAAGATTTGATTCATCTATTTCTTTTGTACTAAATCCGATTTATTTAAGTTCTAAAGAATTAAAATCAAATGGAGTAAATTCTGTAAGTCCTTACTTGCAAAAAAAAGGCAAATCCTTTTTAGGTAAATTAGGATATGTGGACTTAATGCCTCTGCAATTACAACAACAATACGTAACGGATATTCCTTTTAAAACCTTGGATGGCCCAATGCTTGCAAGCAGTGGCTATCAGGTAATGGCTTCTGCTGGGGTGTTTGCAAAATTGGGCCCACTGACGGTGCAATTACAGCCTCAATGGGTGAACGCGCAGAATAAAAGTTTCAGCAATAATGATCAAACAACCAATTACAACAAATTATTTTGGGGTAATTCAAGTGTACGATTAAATGCGGGCCCTGCATCTATTGGTATTAGTTCAGAAAATATAAGTTGGGGCCCTTCGGTATTCAATCCATTGTTAATGAGTGGCCATGCGCCTGGCTTCATGCATTTAACATTTAATAGTACACGTCCTTTAAAAACACCTATTGGTAATTTTGAGTGGCAATGGGTTGCAGCTTATTTAGATCCGATGGACAAAGCTTATCAAGGTTTGGCCGAAGTGAGTGCTGCAACAATTCCTAGTAGAAGGTATTTTAATGGCGCAACCATTGCTTATCAACCTAAATGGATTAAAGGATTGAGCTTTGGATTAACAAGGGTGGTTCAACAACCAGAAATTATATTAACAGTCTTTAATAATTGGAATCTTATTTTCAAGAATATCTCTAGGGTAAATGATCCAAATGAATTCACCGATTATCTGTTAAATTCCATAGAGGGCAATACCGACCAATACGCATCTTTTTTTATGCGCTATTTAATGCAACCCGCCAATGCTGAATTTTATATGGAATGGGGCAGGAACGATGCATTTTATAATTTTAGAGATGCGATTCAAAGATTAGATCATTCTAGGGCCTATACTTTAGGCATTCGTAAATTATTTAATGTCAATGAACAAAAAACGAAATACTGGCAAATTATATCTGAATACACCCGCATGCAACAACCGCCTTCTTGGCCTCTTTTAAGTGGCGGTTCATGGTATGTGCATGGTGGTGCAGTTCAAGGTTACACGCATTTAGGAGAGATCATGGGTGCGCCCATTGGTCAAGGTGCCAATGCGCAAACAGTTAGATTGAGCAAGTTCAATGGCCTACAACAATATGGTATTCAATTGGAGCGTGTAACACAGAATGGTGTTTTCTTTGAAGACAATTTAGCATTCACCAATCCTAGTAAAACCAAATGGGTGGATTTTGGATTGCGCTTAATGGCAGACTATCCATTTAATAAATTTGTATTGAGTAGTAGTATCGCGTATAAAAAATCTTTTAACTACCAATGGTCTCAACCTGCAGACGCATCTGGTCTTGGTTTTAATAATCCGAATGACTTAAACAGTTTTATGTTCAAGATCGGCATATGGTTTAGATAAGATATTACTTAATAAGCCAGTCATAAACCACATGAGATAACTGATATAAATAAAGGTATCTAAATTAGAAGTGAACATTGGCAAGAACATACCCACTCTAATTAATAAAACAGTCATCGCGATTTTCTGTTCCTTTCCTTTTAAGATTTTATAATTTTTATACGCCAGATAAATGGTATAAAAATGTATCCATGCATACAACAGAAATCCTGCTATACCAATTTGTACGCCTACAATAATAAATTGGTTTTCTCCCCCCACCGCATCTCCTTCATTAGCGGTAATTCCCCCAGACGAACCTAGTCCTAAACCCAATGGTTTTGCAATCATTGATTCTATCCCTGTCAACCATTCTACCAAATGTCCCACGCTGGACTGATTGCTAAAAGTAATGGTGCCCATCACAAAATCTTGTATTTCCTTACTACTAAAACTAAAGAGGTAAATGAAAAATAAGAGGATCGTTAAATAAAAGATGGACAGGATCTCTCTTCGTTTTGTAATAAAACTATAAATTAAAATCACGGCAAAATAACTTAAGATCGCCGCCCTTGATAAAGAAAGTAAAATGGATACCACTGTTGCTAATAAAGCAATCCATCCAAACTTAGATAAAAAAAGTTGATTCCTTTTTTCGGTATACAATCCTGCAATAATAGCTAAAGCAATAATGCTTGCTGCAGCATGTTCTAATGGTGTAGAGAAAAAGGATGCAAAACGTTTTGTGCCATTTTCAATTTCAAAAGTCCAAGTCAATCCGTAATTACCACTTGGGTCTTGTTTGTATACATAATAATTTAGGTCACTATAACCTGTATATGCTTGTAAATGTGTTTGTATTAAATACTCTCCAAAAGACAATGCTGCTGCTGCAATAGTAAGCACTAGAATAAAACTAAAATACTTTTCTAAATGCGTTTTGCGTAAAGGGAATAACCTGCCGCAAAAATAAACTAGTGGGAAAAAGCTGAGCCCTTTAAATGCCAACAATCTTTGTATAAATCCATATGGGCCTAATGGCAGAAAAACATAAATACTACAAAAGATAAAAAAAAGAAGGACCAGCCTGTCGAGCAAGGTCCATTTAAAGAGGGTCTTGTATTGTAAAAGCAATGTACCTAAGCTCAATATAACCACGAACTCCTTGGTGGTTTGAATGATGGGAATGATGTTTTTGCCCCCAATTAAATAGAAAGTGGACAAACTAATTGCATAAAAGGGCAGTCCGCCTATTAAAAATATAAATAACCCATTTGGGTCTCCTTTTAAAATTTTATAACAGCCAAGTAAAAAGCTGATCATAAACAATAAAGGGAAAATAAAAACCAGGTATTGCATAAACAAATATATCTGTTTATTTAATCTCTTTTATCTTCGCAACATGCAAGTCAACTTAAATAAGTCCATTGTCCTTGGTGTAGACACCCGAGACCTACGTATTGCCCAAACGGGTGCACGTACTTATTTAACCGAGTTGATCCATGCTTGGCAGCAAATGCCTGGGGTGCAATTGGTTTTATTAGACAATGCCCGTGGGGTGTATCGCGGTAAAAACAAAGGATTAAAGCTGCTTGAGCACCTGCGTTTTTTTTGGTGGAAACAAGTACAGCTTCCTTTATTAGCGCGCCGTAAAGGGGTGACCCATTTATTTTGTAGCGATTTTTTTGTGCCTTATTTTAAAATGGGTTTAAAAACAATTGCGGTGCTACATGATGCATTTTTTTGGGAGAGCCCTGCACATTACCATCCTTTATGGCTCAAGCTGTTTCACTTGTTGGGAGTGCCTGCAGCTAAAAAAGCCGATTTATTGATTGTGCCCACTGAAACTGCTAAAAATAGCATTCTTGTATACGAAAATTTTGATGCCAATAAAATGAAAGTAGTTTGGGAAGCAGCAAAGTCTTTTCACCAGCCTAATATTGGGCCTCGTCCTTTTGAAGCACCTTATTTTTTACATGTAGGTGTTTTAGAGAAAAGAAAAAACATAGTGAGTTTAGTAGAAGCATTTGCACAATTGCATAAAGTTTATCCCAATTATAAATTAGTCTTAGTTGGAAATACACCTGTCAAATTGCAATTGAATGATGCGCCTGCCATTGAGCAAGCCATTATGGCTTTTGGTTTGCAAGATGCGGTTGTTCGTTTGGGTTATTTAGAAGCAGATGCACTAGCAACCATCTATTCACATGCTTTTGCTTATTGCTTACCTTCCCTAAATGAAGGTTTTGGCCTTCCTGTTTTAGAGGCTTTTCATTTTAAGCTCCCTTTAATTTGTGCCAATACAAGTGCTTTACCAGAAGTGGCTGGAGATGCTGCTTTGTTTGTGGATCCTTATAATTCAAATTCAATAGCTGCTGCTATGATAGATTTAGTAGAAAGCCCATCCTTAGTAAACCAATTGGTTGAAAAAGGCCAAGCCCGTCAATTGCATTTTAGTTGGCAAAAAGCGGCCCAAGAAATCCATGATTTGATGCAGGGTTGTTAATTCTTGCTGTTTTTTAGTTTATTTTTACCACATGTCTACAACTAGTTCCAAAAGATTTGGTGAAGGATGGTCAATGCAGGACAAAGGATTGACTTTCTATTATCTTGCTTTCTTTTTTTTAAGAGGTTTGTGTCGTCGACTTTTTATGGGTGCTGTAAAAGGCAATTTATTTATTGGTAAAAATGTGGCTATTCGTTATCCAAAAAATTTACACCTTGGCAGTCAAGTGATCATTGAAGATGGCGCAGAAATTAATTGTCTTGCATCTAATGGGATACATTTAGGTGACCGTGTAAGCATTGGCAAATACGCGATCATTCGTCCTTCTAATATTTATGGTGGTCCAATTGGTGAAGGTTTGGTCATGGGTAATAATTCTAATATTGGTCCTTATAATTATATTGGTTGTTCTGGTAAAATCACCATTGGTAACAATGTGATGCTCGCGCCTCGTGTAAGTATTTATGCAGAGAACCATGTATTTGATAATCCTAATATCACTATTAAAGCGCAAGGCGTTACTAAAAGTGCAGTGGTGATTGAAGATGATTG
>CAIZLI010000096.1 GCA_903933765.1 uncultured Bacteroidota bacterium | reverse complement strand
TTACAGTACATCCAGCTTTCTCTAATATTTTTACAGTATTAAATGCAACCTGAGGGTACAATTGATCTATAAAACAGGGGATAAAGAGTTGAACTTGCATAGTCTAAATTAAGGATTTCTTTCCAATAAAATAAAAAGGCATTCTTAAAGAAAGAATGCCTTTTTATTATTTTAAGCAACCTTCTTAAGGTTGAACTTGTAGTCTGTTGATGTATTTATCAATGCTAAAACCTTTCTCAGATTTAGGGTAGTTTTGTTTGATCTGCTTATAGATCTCTATTGCAGCATCATTTTTACCATTTAATTCTAAGAAAGAAGCAGCACGGAATAAATATTCAGAAGAGATGGCTTCATCTTCAGGGAAATGTGTACCCGCTTTTTTATAGTATTCTATTGCTTCCTCATTCTTTTTTAATTCAGAATATGCATCACCAATAGAACCATAAGCAACTGCTTGTACTTGCTTCGCATTGGTAGAAAAATCTTTCAAGTAGTCAATTGCTTTATTGTAATCCTTTAGTCTGTAATAGCTCATACCTGCATAATATTTTGCAAGATTAGCTGCTTTCGTACCACTAAATTCTTTGATAATGTATAATACACCTTTACTAGTGCCATCACCATTTAAAACCAATTCTGATGAATCATTCGCAAAATATTTTTCTGCAACATACATTGCATCAGCTGCTTTTGCTTCTAATGGTTTTTGGTATACTTCTGTATAACCAAAATAGCCAACAACTGCAATGATGATTGCTGCAAATAAATAAATGATTTGCTTTTGGTTTATTTTCTTAATTGCTACTGGTGCTTGTTCTTCTTGTAATTCGCTCATATGGTTTGGTTAAAATAATTAGTCTACAATAAATGGATAATTTTGATCAATATACACATCCTTCAATACTTCGCTATCATCTGGCCAAGGACTGTCCTCAGCAAATTTTACAGAGGCTTCTACAATACCATTGATTTTCTCATCAATCTCTTGTAATGTGGCTTCTGTAGCAAAATTATTTTCTAAAATGGTCTTTCTTACTTTGATGATCGGATCTTGATCTTTGTATTCCTCTACCTCGTCTTTTGATCTATATTTTTGGGGATCTGATACAGAATGTCCTCTATAACGATAGGTTTTCATTTCTAACAACGTAGGGCCTTCGCCATCTCTCGCTCTTTTAACAGCTCTTGCCACACCTTCATGTACTAATTCTGGTGTCATGCCATCTACTTTATCAGAAGGCATTTCATATGCGTCCGCTAATTTATAGATATCAATCACATTACTTGTTCTTTCGATAGAAGTACCCATTGCGTAGTTATTATTTTCACAGATAAAAATAACAGGTAATTTCCATAACATAGCAAGGTTAAAAACTTCGTGTAACATCCCTTGTCTTGCAGCACCATCTCCAAAGAAACACAATACCACATTTTTGGATCCACGATATTGTTCTGCAAATGCTAAACCAGCACCTGTACCAATTTGAGCACCTACAATCCCATGTCCACCAAAAAAGTAGTTGGCTTTATCAAATAAGTGCATACTTCCACCTTTTCCTTTGGAGCAACCAGTCGCTTTACCATACAATTCGGCCATGGCTGCATTCGGACTCATGCCTTTTGCAAGGGCTAAACCGTGGTCACGGTATCCAGTAATAAAGGGATCTTCATGATTCGTAGCAGTCATACAACCTGCAGCAATTGCTTCCTGGCCGTTGTATACGTGAAAGAATCCGCGGATTTTACCCGCCATTTTATACATTTCCTCTGATTTGGATTCAAATTGACGGATTAATTGCATCAATTCGTACCAATATAGATAAGTTTCTTTAGAAAATTTTTGCGCCACAGTCCTTGTTTTTTGAGTAGCAAATATAGTATTTTAAGACTATAATTTGGTCTTATGCTTCGTTTAAAAATGGATACTTATAATCTGTTGGAGGGTTAAAAGTTTCTTTGATTGTTCTAGCACTTAACCAACGGTATAAATTCAAAGCACTTCCAGCTTTATCATTGGTACCAGAACCTCTTGCTCCACCAAATGGTTGTTGTCCAACCACAGCTCCAGTTGGTTTATCATTGATATAAAAATTACCAGCTGAATGGCGTAAAACATTGGTAGCCAATTCGATAGAAGCTCTATCTTGAGAAATAATTGAACCTGTTAAAGCATATTTAGAGGTACTATCCAATAATTTCAAGGTTTTCTCGAATTGACCAGCGGGATAGGTATAAATAGTCAATACTGGCCCAAAAATCTCTTCGCACATGGTAAGTGATTTTGGATTTTTTGTATCAATCACAGTAGGCTCAACGAACCAACCATTTGTTTTATTGACATTACCACCAACTAAGATCTTAGCTTGTTTGTCTTTCTTAACTGTAGCAATGAATTTTGAGATATTGTTAAATGACTTTTCATCAATGACTGCATTCACAAAATTGCTAAAATCTTCTACAGTACCCATTTTCATGGTTTGTACTGTTTTAACCAACTTCGCTTTTACAGCAGCAGCGATATTACTAGGTAGGTAAGCTCTTGAAGCTGCAGAACATTTTTGTCCTTGGTATTCAAAAGCACCTCTTGCCAAAGCTGTTACAACTGTATCTACATCCGCACTTGGATGCACCATGACAAAATCTTTTCCACCAGTTTCGCCTACAATTCTTGGATAAGATTTATAGTTTGAAATATTTTCTCCAATTTGTTTCCACATATGATTAAATACGCCAGTAGATCCTGTAAAATGCACCCCTGCAAAATCTGGATGCTTGAAACATACATCACCCACAGTTGGGCCATCTGTGTAAACAATATTGATCACACCATCTGGCAAACCAGCTTCTTTTAAAATACGCATGAATAATTGTGCAGAATAGATCTGTGTGTTAGCAGGTTTCCAAACAACTACATTGCCACACATAGCAGCAGATGCAGGTAAATTACCGCCAATGGCTGTAAAATTAAATGGAGTAATCGCTAATACAAATCCTTCTAATCCTCTCCATTCCATTCTATTGTGGATTCCTGGAGAGGAGATAGGTTGTTGTTGATAGATTTGACTTAAAAAATGCACATTGAATCTTAAAAAATCAATTAATTCACATGCTGCATCAATTTCGGCTTGATAGGCATTTTTACTTTGCCCTAACATGGTTGAGGCATTCATTTCGAACCTATATTTTGTAGCCAATAAATCTGCCGCTTTTAAAAAGATATGTGCCCTGGTTTCCCAAGTCATATTAGACCAATTTTCACGGACTTTCAATGCAGACTCAATTGCTTTTTCTACATGCAATTTAGTTCCAATATGGAATTGTCCAAGTACATGTTTGGTTTCATGAGGTGGGTGTATAGACTTTGTTTTTCCAGTTCTTACTGCCTTTCCATTGATATACATTGGAATATCCAATGACTTTTTCTTTAAGGAAGCCAATGCTTCTTTCAAAGCTTTTCTTTCCGGAGAACCTGGTGCATAACTTAAAACAGGTTCGTTTACTGGAGATGGATAATTAAAATAACCTAGTTGCATATTGTAATGATTAGATCACAAAAATAAGCATTAAATTAACATGCGTTAGGAACTTATCAATTTTGATTTTGACTTTAACGTATTTTTGTCCCTAAAACCTCTTTTATGGAATTTGTCTTGGTTGACCTGCCTGATATGGTACATTTTTACCCATTTAGCTTGACTAGAAGTTTGACTGAAATAAGGGTGGGCATTTTTTCCATAAAAGAGCGATGGGATTCACTTTTAAATTCCGAAAGCCAGGTTTTTACAAGTCCTTATTTACAAGGTTTATATGAAGCACCTTTTTTACAAAATGAGGATGCAGTCATCTTTATCAATTCCACTTGTTTACCCGATGCAGCTATTAAAAACGCTATTTTAAATTTAAAAGAAGGTGAAAGTTTATTGGATAAGGATGGTAAATGGATTGCTTCTAATTCTAAAGAAAGAACCATTGGTAAAATCTTATTAGGAGACCCTAATTTAAAGACAACGATCGCTGCTAAATTTATTAAAAATCCAATCCATCTTTTACAAATACAAGCAGCAATGATTCAACTTGATTTTAATCAAGTGATGGCCAATCAAACTTCAATTGTTGTGGATGCTTCCAATCGTTTAATCTGTCCTGAAAATATTTTTATAGCAGAAGGTGCTTCCTTATCAGGGGTAAGTTTAAATGCCACAGAAGGCCCTATTTATATAGGGAAAAATGCAATGCTCATGGAAGGTGCTGCCATAAGAGGCCCCTTTGTTTTAGGAGAAAAAGCAGTGGTAAAAATGAATGCATGTATTTATGGTGCAACCTCAGTTGGCCCCTATTGTACTATAGGAGGGGAGATAAAAAATAGTATTCTAATGGGCTATTCCAATAAGGCGCACGAAGGTTATTTGGGAGATAGTATTATTGGACAATGGTGTAATCTTGGTGCTGGAACTTGTAATAGTAATGTAAAAAATACTGCAGGCCCAATACAAATTTGGAATCAATACCAAAAATCATGGGATACAATTGGCAATAAAATGGGGATGTTAGTGGGCGATTATACCCGATTTGCAATTCAATCAAGCATTAACACAGGATCATATATTGGTGCTTCTGCAAATATTTATGGAAATGGACTACTTCCAAAAATGATTCCAAATTTTAGTTGGGGCATCACAAAAGGCTATGTTTTGGAAAAAGCAATTGAAGACATCCAAAATTGGAAAAAAATGAAAGGATTTCAAATCTCTGATGCCGAAAAGGCCGTCTTAACTGCCTTGTTTCATATGGAATAGCGCTATTTTTTAGTTACCTTTGTGCCTTGAAAATGAATATTATGAGAAAACAAATAGCTGCAGCAAACTGGAAAATGAACCTAAGCCAAAATGAGGCTGAAACCTTATTAGACCAATTAGTTGCCTCAGATCTTAAATTATCCGAAAATCAATCAGCCATCTTTGCTGTTCCTGCTATTTATATTCCTTTAGCTATTCAAAAGTTGACTGGCAAACAACAGATGTTTGTTGCTGCACAAAATTGTCATCAAAAAGCCAATGGTGCTTACACAGGTGAAATTGCTGCATCCATGTATGCGTCTGTAGGAGTAAAACATATTGTACTAGGACATTCTGAAAGACGTGAATATTTTAATGAGTCAGATACTTTATTAGCAGAAAAAACTGAAGCTGTTTTAGCCATTGGAAGCACACCCATATTTTGTTGCGGCGAACCATTATCAATTAGAGAAGCAGGTACTCAGAATAGTTTTGTAGAAACACAATTAAAAAATGCCTTATTTCAATTATCCGCTGAACAAATTGTAAAAGTGGTGATTGCCTATGAGCCAATTTGGGCAATCGGTACAGGCAAAACTGCAACAAGTGCACAAGCCCAAGAAATTCATGCATACATAAGGTCTGTATTTGCTGCTCAATATGGTCAATCTATCGCAGACCAAATTTCAATTTTATACGGTGGCAGTGTGAAAGCTTCGAATGCAAAAGAAATTTTTTCACAACCAGATGTAGACGGAGGATTAGTTGGTGGTGCCTCTTTAATTGCAACTGAATTTACAGCCATCATCAACGCACTTAAATAGTTAAAAAAAGAACACGCATTATTACATGAAGCATATAAGAAATTTTTGTATCATCGCCCATATTGATCACGGTAAAAGTACCTTGGCAGATCGTTTATTAGAACATACCAAGACGATTACAGAACGTGAGATGATGAACCAGGTATTGGATGATATGGATTTAGAGCGAGAGAAAGGGATTACCATCAAGAGCCATGCAATACAGATCAATTATATCCACAAAGGAGAAACCTATACGCTTAATTTAATTGATACGCCAGGTCACGTTGACTTTAGTTATGAAGTGAGTCGTGCATTGGCTGCTTGTGAAGGCGCATTATTATTAGTTGATGCATCACAAGGAATACAGGCACAAACAATCAGTAATTTATACTTAGCATTAGATAATAATTTAGAGATCATACCAGTGATCAATAAAATTGATATGGATGGCGCTAAGATTCCAGAAGTCACGGATCAAATTATTGACCTTATTGGATGTAAACAAGAGGATATTTTATTGGCAAGTGGACGTTCTGGAATTGGTATCGAGGAAATTTTACAAGCGATTGTGGAAAGAATCCCAGCTCCAACTGGTGATACAGAAGCACCATTACAAGCTTTAATTTTTGATAGTGTATTCAATAATTTTAGAGGGATCATTGTCTACTATAGAATTATGAATGGCGTCTTAAAAAAGAACGATAAAATTAAATTTGTTGCTTCTGGTAGAGAATATATAGCGGATGAAGTGGGGGTTTTAAAATTAGCCATGACACCAAAGGCCGAAGTAAGGGCAGGAGACGTGGGTTATATTATTACTGGCATTAAAGTAGCGAAGGAAGTTAAAGTAGGGGATACCATTACTTTGGCTAATAATCCTGGCCCAATGATTCATGGTTTTGAGGAAGTAAAACCAATGGTATTCTCTGGAATCTATCCAGTCAACACAGATGAATTTGAGGAGTTAAGAGATTGTATGGATAAGTTGCAATTGAATGATGCCTCATTAACTTTTGAATTAGAAACTTCTCAAGCATTAGGTTTTGGATTCCGTTGCGGATTCCTTGGTCTATTGCACATGGAGATTGTACAAGAGCGTTTAGAACGTGAGTTCAATCAAACAGTGATTACAACGGTTCCTAACGTAAGTTTTATAGCCTATACTACAAGAGACGAAAAGATCATTGTGAACAATCCAACAGAGATGCCAGATCCAGTAAAGATCAAGCGAATCGAGGAACCATTTATTAGAGCACAGATTATTACGACACCAGACTATATTGGCAATATCA
>CAIZLI010000095.1 GCA_903933765.1 uncultured Bacteroidota bacterium | reverse complement strand
TTTGAAGACGTTACAAAAGCTTCTAAGATCAATAGCACGGCGATTAGTTATGGATTGGGTGTGGTGATGAGTGATATCAATTTAGATGGCTGGGTGGATATTTATGCAGGAAATGATTTTCATGAGAATGACTACTTGTATATCAATCAAAAAAATGGCAGTTTTAAAGACGAGCAAAAGGAACGATTGATGCATACAAGTCAATACTCCATGGGGGTAGATGCGGCCGATTTAAACAATGACGGATTCCCGGAGATTGTTTCAATGGATATGTTACCTAAAGACCCTTATATTTTAAAAAGATCATTAGGAGAAGACGATTATGATATATATCAATACAAGATATCAGTAGGGTATGATTATCAGTTTACCCGTAATAATTTACAATGGAATCGTCGCAATGGCAAGTTCAGCGAAGTGGGTATGTATGCTGGTATGTTTGCGACAGATTGGTCATGGGCGACTTTGTTGATGGACTTTGACAACGACGGGTACAAGGATATTTTTGTTGCGAATGGAATTCCTAAGCGCATGAATGATATGGATTATGTAAACTATGTATCCAATCAAGAAATTCAAGAAAAAATAAGGGATAATAAAATGGGTGAGAAGGATATGGCATTGATCGATCGTTTTCCAGAAATTAAAATCCCCAATCAATTCTTTTTAAACAAAAAAGGATTGTCATTTGATGATAAAGAAAAAGCGATTGTCAATAATCCTTCCTCTTATTCAAATGGAGCAGCCTACGCCGATTTTGACAATGATGGCGATTTGGATTTAGTAGTCAACAATGTCAACGATAAGTCATTTATCTACGAAAACAAAAGCAATCAAGATACAACAGCACATTCGGTTTCGGTAACACTCAAGGGTGCAGCAAAAAATATCAATGCCATAGGTGCTAAATTGGTATTGTTTACGCCAGGCGAAATAAGGACTTATGAGAAGTTTCCAGTAAAAGGATTTTTATCAAGTATGGAAATTCCATTGTCTATTGGATTAAAGAATACCATTATAGATTCTGCTTTTTTAATTTGGCCTGACAATCGTTTTCAAAAAATCAATCCTACAGAGTTTAAGAAAAAGCAATTGACTCTAATTTATCAAATGGGCTTACCACTTTTCAATTATGATTTAATCAATCAGCATTGGCCACAGCAAACAAAACAAGTCCTGGATCATACAGCAGCTTCTGGCATTCAATTTAAACATCAAGAGAACATCTTTCAAGAATTCAATAGAGAACAATTGATACCGCAAATGAATTCTACAGAAGGCCCTGCATTGGTGGTAGGAGATATCAATAAAGATGGGCTTGAAGATATCTTTATTGGCGGGGCTAGGGGTTTTAGCGCTGCATTATACCATCAACAAGCCAATGGAAAATTTATTTTATCTAAACAAGAAGCGTTTCGACTAGATAGTAACTATGAAGATATTTGTGCTGTGATGGCTGATGTCAACAAGGATGGGTTACAAGACATCATTGTTGGTTCTGGAGGCAATGAATATTATGGAGAGGATAAGCACATGATGCCAAGGGTTTACTTAAATAGCGAAAAAGGACAATTTACATTATTGAATGATGCGATACCAGTATACAATCAAAGTTCTGATATCATTGCTAGGGATTTTAATCAAGATGGCGCAATTGACCTATTCATTACAAGTAGAGTAAAGGCCATGGATTATGGAGCGCCTATTGACAGTTATTTATTGTATAATAATGGGGACGGGCATTTTAAAAACGTAACAGCTTCAATTGCACCAGATTTAATTGGGATCGGATTTATCACTAGTGCAACAGAAATAGACGTGAATAAGGATGGTAAAATGGAAATTCTTTTAACGCATCAATGGGGTGGTATAGATATTTTATTTCCCTCAACTAAAAAATGGGAAAAATCAAATGCGACGAAATTGCCAGGATGGTGGAATTTCACTTTACCTGTAGATATTGATTTAGATGGAGACATGGACTTTATTGCAGGTAATCTTGGGTTGAATACAAGATTGAAGGCGACGGAAAAAGAGCCTATCAGTATGTATTATAATGATTTTGATGACAATGGAAAATTTGAACAGATTATTACTTTTTATTTACAAGGAAAAGAAATTCCATTTGCCAATAAGGATGAGATACAAAGACAGATTCCTAAAATAAAAAAATCATTCCTTTATGCCGAAGACTTTGCTAAGGCAAACTTGTATGACATTTTCACAAAAGAAAAATTAAAGGCTTCTAAATTAGTGAAGGCTTATCATTTTGCAAATACTTTATTCATCAATGAGGGCAAAGGTCAATTCACAGCAAAGGTTTTACCATGGGAAGCACAAATCACTGCATACAAAGCAGCAGTGGTGACAGATGCCAATGGCGACAAATGGCCTGACATTTTAATGATGGGTAATTTTTACGATAACAATGTACAAATGGGTAGGTATGATGCAGATTACGGCACACTCTTGATCAATACTGGAAAGCAAGACTTTATTGCTGCGCCATTGAATGGATTAAGCGTTAAAGGTCAAGTGAGACGCATAGCACCAATTAAATGGAGGGATCAAGCAGCTTATGTATTGGGTATGAATTCCGATAGTCTAAGACTGGTTGGCTTCAAAAATTAGCCTCTACTAAAATACTGGGTAATTGATGGTGGATTTCCACTTTTGCGCATCTGGTTCCTTCATTCTATTGGTATTGTAAATGACATATGGAATTGCTGGACTCGTTCTTTGTTTGTCCCCTAAGTATTGCTTTGTTGCCAAAAGTGCATTGTTAACAGTAGCAGCATCACCAGTTACAGAGACAGAAAGCAATTTACCCAATACCATTTTCTTGAGTGAGAAGGGGGGCCTTACCAGAATATCTTTTTCAATAGGAATTGCTACTTGAGTAAATACTTCATCTTCATTAATCCTAGTGATATTGACCATTGGGTCATTTTTGACTTTCCCATTTTGAGAAGCAATATGTTGCTCTAATTGAGCAATCATCTCATAAACTTGAACCAAGGTAGGCGTATCCGCCAGCACTTGATCTAAAGCAATCAAGCTTGAGTCTTGAA
>CAIZLI010000094.1 GCA_903933765.1 uncultured Bacteroidota bacterium | reverse complement strand
TTAATTTTTGGCTGCATTCGGCCCATTTTATGTGAAACAATTTTCTCCTTTTTAATTCGTATCTTCACCACAATACAAAATGTTATGGCAGTAATTAAAGAAGGGGCTAAGGCACCCGCATTCAAAGGCGCCGATCAACACGGAAAAACAGTCTCAATCGCCGATTTTAAAGGGCAAAAATTGGTTTTATACTTCTACCCAAAGGACGATACACCAGGTTGTACGGCACAGGCTTGCAATTTGCGCGATAACTATAAGAAATTGATTAAGAAGGGGATCGCTATTTTAGGGGTCAGTGTAGACTCTGTGGCTTCCCATGTAAAATTCATCGATAAATACGAGCTTCCTTTTTCTTTAATCGCCGACGAAGACAAGAAAATTGTAGACAAATACAATCTTTGGGGTCAAAAGAAGTTCATGGGTAAGACCTACATGGGCACGACCAGAACCACTTTTTTAATTGACGAAGCTGGGATGGTGCAGCATATCATTGAAAAGCCAGACACGAAAGACCACACTGCTGAGATTTTAGCTATTTCTGGTTGGTAGGTTAGGTTCCGGTAGGAGCTTAATTCCAATTTTACTTCGCAATCACATAAGTCAGCCAGCTTAATACATAAGCCAGCCCTGTCATCATAAAGAATTGAATGGTTGGCCATTTCCATGTCCCTGTTTCTCTTTTCACAATGGCGAGGGTACTCATGCATTGCATCGCAAGTACATAAAATACCATCAAGGAAAGTGCAGTCGCTAAACTATAAACGGGTTTGCCATCCGGCCATACAGAGGCACGTAATTTTTCCCTTAAACTGCTATTGTTATCTTCCTCCACGCTATATAAAGTAGCCATAGTGCCTACAAACACTTCTCTTGCAGCAAAAGAGGTAATCAGTGCAATACCAATCTTCCAATCATATCCCAATGGCTTAATGACTGGTTCTATTTTTTTACCTAAAATACCAGCATAAGAATTGGCGAGCTTGTCGGTATTGTATTGTTTTTCTAATTGTGCTGCTTGCGTCGGATTACTTTTTACAGCTATCGCATATTGTGCATTGAGCTGATCCATTTTTTCACTTGGTCCATAAGAACTCAAGAACCACAACAACAAACTAATCATGATGATTACTTTACCTGCATCTACTACAAATATTTTTGCTTTTTGTATCATCGTCATGCCCACATTGCCCCAGCGTGGTGCACGGTATACGGGTAGCTCTAAAATAAAATAACTTTTCTCTTTGATCTTGATAAAAAACTTAAGTATAAAGCTTGCTAATAGCGCCATCACAATCCCTAATAAATACAATGCCATCATCACCAAGCCTTGTAAACTTAAAAAACCAAAATACATGGTATTATCTATCACCAAAGAAATTAAAATAGTGTAGACAGGTAGTCTTGCACTACAACTCATAAATGGTGTTACTAAAATAGTGAGTAAGCGTTCTTTTTTATTTTCAATATTTCTAGCACTCATGATAGCAGGAACGGCGCATGCAAATCCACTAATCATGGGCATCACACTCTTGCCATTCAATCCTACTTTACGCATGAGCTTATCACTTAAGAAACTGATCCTAGCCATATAGCCCGTGTCTTCTAGCAAAGTAATGAGTCCAAATAAGATCATAATTTGTGGTACAAAAATCACAATACCACCAATGCCTGCAACAAATCCATTGACCAACAAATCCTGCCACCAAGCTTCTGGCAACACTTGGTTTAAATAAGTGGTGATATTGGTAAAAATCCATTCAATGCCATCCATTGGGAAGGATGCCATCCAGAAAACAGACTGAAACAATAAAAACAACACACTTAATAAAATAATATATCCTCCTACACGGTGTAATAAAATATTGTCTAACCGATCTGTTCTTTTTTTCTTCGCAGTTGGATCAGGCTCCGTCACCCATTTTTTCATCAACTCTTGAATGCGCTGATAACGTTGTAAGATTTCTTGTGCCTGTGTTTTAGTATGGTTAAAATCGGTTTCAATTTCAATCTGCTCAATATTTTCTTGCATTTCTTGGTCCAAAGGAAAAGTCTCATGGTGCATCAGATAATGCAAAGCAGCATAATCACTATGTGTTGGATATGTTTTTTTAAATGCATCAATCGCAGCTGGGGCAAGGTTTTTATTGTCAATGAAACTTTCTTGGTTTCTTGAACGTGGTGTTTCAATTATTTGCCCCAATACTTTTTTTAATTCCCCTAAGCCTTTATTTTTTCTTGCGTCTACTGCCACTACTGGAATTCCCAAATCGGATTGTAGTCCAGCGATATCAACTTTGATGCCCTTTTTTTGTGCCAAGTCATTCATGGTCAGCGCCAAGACCACAGGAATTTTTAAATCTATGATTTGACTACAAAAAAGTAAATTTCTTTTTAAATTACTTGCATCTGCAATTAATAAAATCACATCTGTTTTTACCTCTTCATCTACACCCATCAACACTCGGTAGGCCACCCATTCGTCTTCTCTTTTTGGATAAAAACTATAAGTGCCTGGTAGGTCAATTAAAGTGCTTTCGTGCGGTCCAATTTTTAGATCCCCTGTTTTCTTATCTACGGTTACACCAGGGAAATTGCCTACTTTTTGTTGTAATCCTGTTAAGGCATTAAAAAGCGAACTTTTTCCACTGTTGGGATTTCCCACTAAGGCGATATGTATACCTGCTTTCACGATTGGTCGCAAAGCTAGCCATTAAGCATAGGGACTACTTACGAAATTAGAAATTGAAACCTTTTAAAATGTATGACTTTTAGCAGTTTTTGATCCAATTGACGATAAAACTAGTCTCCATTGCTTAATTTTATAGTTCAAACACGATCTATGCGTCCAATTATTACCTCCCTCTTGCTATTTGTATCCTTCTTTGGTCTTGCTCAAAAGCAAAATAAGGGAGATCGTCAGCTGATAAAAAACTTAAAATTACACGTTCAATATTTGGCGAGTGATGTGCTTGAAGGACGTCGCGCAGGCAGTGAAGGAGAGCAAAAGGCAGTGGATTATATCATTGCACAATATGAAAGCGCTGGCTTAAAGCCCATGGGGACTCAAGGATTTATTCAAGCATTCCCAATCAATGAAGGAAAAAAATGGGGTGAAAATGCATTTTTAAAAGTGAATCAACAATCGATGGATTTTGGTACTGATTTTTTTACCGTATCTACTGGATGGAATGGTCAATTTACAACTAAGTCAACCCTTGCTTTAGAAGAAGCTGGCCAGGTTTGGTTTAAAGATGTACAAGAAGTTTTAGAAGAACAAGAAAGTAACCCGCATTTTGATTTACAAGATTGGATTAAAACTTCTGCTAATAGTATGAAGGCAAAAAATGCAAAAGCATTGTTTCTTTATAATAGTGGTAGTTTGGTAGACAATATACAATTTAACAAATTTGATACAAGTGCTGCATTAGCTATACCAGTCGTATACATCACTAAAGAAGGTTTTAAAAAATGCTTTAATGATGCATTGGGCACATTTGATATTGAGGCTAATTTAATTTTAACGCCGCAAATAAGAACAGGAAAAAATGTAGTGGCATACATTGATAATAAAGCGGCACATACCGTTGTATTAGGTGCGCATGTAGATCATTTAGGATACAATCAAGATAAAAATGCTTTGGATATTAACAATGATATCCGCAATGGCGCCGACGACAATGCCAGTGGTACTGCAGCTTTGATTGAATTGGCTAAGTTTTTAAAGAAATCTTCTAATCGAAACGACGGCGCCTTTCATAAAAATAATTATTTGATCATTCATTTCTCTGCCGAAGAACTTGGTTTGATTGGAAGCAAGTATTGGTTAGATAATCCAACCATCCAAACCAATTTTAACTATATGGTGAATATGGATATGGTAGGTAGGTATGATGCGACTAAAAAAATGAGTCTTGGTGGATATGGTACTTCTAGTAAATGGTCCGAAATCATTTCAAAAACACCAACTACTATATTGTATACTATTGATAGTGCTGGAACTGGGCCAAGTGATCATGCAAGTTTTTACAGAAAAGACATGCCGGTTTTATTTATGTTCACAGGCAGTCATGCAGATTATCATAAAGCAACAGACGATTGGGATAAGATTAATTATATGGGTCAAAAAGATATTTTACGTTTTGTTCAAGGAATTATTCAAACAACCAATTCCTATGGCAAACTTGATTTCTTAAAAACACGCGAAGCCGCAATGGGTCGTAGCACTAAGTTTACAGTGAGTTTGGGTGTCATGCCGGATTACGCGTATACGGGCACTGGGCTTAGGATTGAGGGCGCTTCTGCTGGTAAATTAGGTGAAAAATTAGGGCTTAAGGCAGGCGATATTTTATTACAAATGGGGGACTATAAGTTCATTGATGTAATGAGTTATATGACCACTTTGTCTAAATTTAAAAAAGGGGATAGTACTTTTTTAATTTATAAAAGAGGAACAGAAGAAATTAAAGTAGATATTGTATTTTAATTTTAAGAAAACCTACATTTAATAAACCGATATATTTATTCTTGTGAGTGCAAAAATTATTTTAAATCAGGACGAGATTAACGAACAAGATTTTGAGGGCTCTCGAATCTTGGGTATCACTGCACCGATTAAAAATTATCAGTTTTGTATTTTACTGAATCAGTATATGGGTTTTGAATTTAGGTTCAATCCTAACCATGAAATTGCATTGAAAAGAAAAAATAGAACCTATTATTTTTCAATGTACGAAGGCTATGAACCCAATACCACCATTGGTCATTTTGTATACCATAATCAATTTGATGGAGAGTATTTATTACCCGAGTTGAAACACATGGATTTCATTTGGTGGATCCGTGGTGAATGGATTGAGGATGAAAAAGTAAAAGATATTTTATACACCATAAGAAATATCAAAGGTGTTCAATTGGTGGCAGAACTTACGCCAGAACAAATCAAAAACAAAGGTCATTTGATTTTTGAATAGCAATTTCTAAACATTTACTTGAATTCTTTTTTCTGCTGCTTCTGTGCAAACGCCTATTGGATCTATGTTTTCGATCCCTGCTGCTTTTAAAATAGTTTGCACTTCTTGCAAAGCTTCTGGCGCCACTGCAATTAGTAATCCACCATTGGTTTGCGGGTCAGGTAAAATTTGAAATGCTTCCATCACATTTACACCGGCACCAAACGCCACTTGTTGATTGTAGGCATTCCAGTTTCTATAAGTGGCATCAGGGATTGCTTTTTGAGCGATGTATTTTTTTGCAGCATCTAAAATAGGTAATTGATTATAATGAATTGTTGCACCTAATCCACTGCCTTCCATCATCTCAATTAAATGTCCTAGAATACCAAAGCCTGTGACATCCGTCATTGCATGTACGCCTTTTATTTTCCCAAGCGCAGCGCCGACTTTATTTAATGTAGTCAATTGTTTTACCAATAATTCAAGGTCTGCAGGTTCAATCAAACTTTTTTTCTGAGCTGTAGCTAAAATACCTACACCCAAAGGTTTTGTTAACAATAAAATATCTCCTGCTTTTGCGCTGTTGTTTCTTTTTAAATTTTCGATGGCCACCATGCCATTTACAACCAACCCAAAAATGGGGTCCTTGCTATCTATACTATGTCCTCCAGCCATCACAATGCCTGCTTCCGCGCAAACAGCCCTTGCGCCCGCCATGACTTCTTGTGCTGCTGAAACAGGAATAGTGTCTATTGGCCAACCCAATACTGCTAAAGCAAATAGGGGATTGCCGCCCATTGCATAGACATCACTAATTGCATTGGCAGCTGCAATTTGTCCAAACTGAAATGGATCATCAACTATTGGCAAAAAGAAATCTGTAGTACTGATCAATGCATTCTGTTCGTCTATCTGATAAACCGCTGCGTCATCTTTAGTGTCGTTACCTACCAATAATTTTGGTGTACTGATACCCACACTATGCTGTGCTAGTATCTCCGAAAGTACTGAGGGTGCTATCTTACAGCCACACCCTGCTCCTTTTGAATATTGTGTTAATGCAATTTTATTACTTTGATCTATTGTACTGCTCATGGTTGAATTTATTTTTTATCTAGCTCAATGACGTATTGTTCCAATTGGTTCAAAGTTGCTGCTTCGCCCAGTTGCAACCAATTTTGAATTGCATTTGTTAATGCTTCACTTAAATGCTGTTGCATTTGTTTTAGATCCCAAATTTTATTGGTGATCTCTTGCAAAGAAATAGGATTTGAGGATACGCTATTCACTGCTGCCGAAGAAAAAGAACTTTGGTTGATATTCATGCCAATGCCTATCACAGTCCAGGTCCATTCTTTGCCTCTGACCAGGTTTTCTATGAGGATGCCCCCTGCCTTTCTGTCACTAAAATAGATATCGTTTGGCTTTTTGATTTTAGTTTCAGACCCTGCAAATCCTGCAAAAAAGGCCCTGGCGCCTAGTGCAATGGCTGCCGAAAACCCAATTTGATCTGTTGGTGTCCATTTTTTGAGGTCATCCAGCTTTTCCAACTCCAATATATAGCTACAAAGGATGTTTTGCCCCTTTGAACTCTCCCAAATACGTCCATGTTGCCCTTTTCCATGGGTTTGATAATCTGCCCGAAAACAACTGCCAGACTCGGCCAATCCTAGCTTGATTTGGGCCATGGCATAGATATTGGTGCTATCTATTGTAGACAGTTCTATAAGCGGTACGCCTAATATGACATTTGGTGCGGCAGGTGACAAAGAATTGCTATTTTTGTAAAGTTAGTTTAGAAACAGGATTTAACACATTAAAAATAAGCGCATTGGAACAACTTTCTTCTTTAAAAGACCGTAAAAAAAATACGGTTACTAGGCTCACTCGTAGCTCTAAAATTTTCAAAACCATTATACAGGCTATCTTGGATAAAAAAGGGGAAAATGTCATTAGCCTTGACCTCAAAAAAGTGCATGAGGCTGCTGCAGATTTCTTCATCATTTGCGAAGCAAATAATACCACACAGTTAAAAGCCATTGCCGATTATATCGATTATGAAGTAAAGCACAAATGTGACGATCTTCCGTATAAAACTGAGGGTAAGCAAGGTGGACAATGGTTATTAATTGATTATATCAATGTCGTTGTTCATGTGATGCACCCAGAAGCACGTGGTTTTTATAAATTGGAAGAGTTATGGAGCGATGCAGACATGAAAACACATGAAGATTAATGGAAACTTGGTCAACAATATTCATTTCCACTTGTTTATATAAAAAGCAGTAACAGCAACAATACTATGTCAGAGTCAAAAAATAATAAAAAGAAAAAATCGCCTTTGGGAGATGGACCTAAAATGCCCAAGTTCAATATCTATTGGATCTATGGACTAATCGCATTGTCTCTTTTCTCGGCTCGATTTTTTCAAATGACACCCG
>CAIZLI010000093.1 GCA_903933765.1 uncultured Bacteroidota bacterium | reverse complement strand
TAAATACTTCTGTGGCAGATCTTTGTTCGTTACAATACCTGTATGGATCATCAAATAAACCTAATTGATATTTTGAAATTAATATACGCTCACATGCTTTATTGATTTGCGCTAAAGTCACTTTACCTTCTTGTAATGATTTCTTCATGGTATTTAAAAAACCTTCTCCCACCATGTCCATATCTACACCGGCATTCATAGACATGGCATTCACTGTTTGTGCATCCCCCACGCCATGATTCGTCATTTCTGGAATACCCGTATAATCCGACACCACAAAGCCGCTGAATTTCCATTGCTTTCTCAATACATCATCTACTAACCATTTATTTCCAGAAGCAGGAATCCCATCCACTTCATTGAATGACATCATCACAGAAGCAACACCAGCATCCACTGCTGCCTTATAAGGAGGAAAGTATTCATTGTACATTCTCACTCGACTCATATCTGTTGTATTGTAATCTCTTCCTCCCTCAGCTGCACCATATAAAGCATAATGCTTTACACAAGACAATATAGTATTTGGTGCAGATAAATCATCCCCCTGATAACCATGTACCATCGCTTTTGCAATGGCACTGCTTAAAAAAGCATCTTCCCCATTCCCTTCTGAAACCCTACCCCATCTTGGATCTCTCGTTAAATCAACCATTGGAGAAAATGTCCATTGTATCCCATCTGCACTCGCTTCGCTCGCTGCAATACTTGCAGATTTTTTAATCAATTCCATGTCCCAGGTCGCAGACATCCCTAATGGAATTGGGAAAATTGTTTTATAACCATGTATCACATCCATCCCAAACAACAATGGAATATGCAGTCTTGAATTATTGACTGCATATTGTTGTAATTCTTTAATCTTAGTAACAGAACGAATATTAAATACACCACCCACTTTACCGGCTTTCACTTTATCTGCAATATCAGAACTACTCACTGCACCAGTTACAAAATCACTAGATGCAGGTAGGTTTAATTGTCCTAATTTTTCTTCTAAAGTCATTTTAGACATCAACGTATTCACAAACTGATGCATTTTAGCATCTTTATTCACTTGAGCAAATCCAATAAAAACAAATAGTATTCCCACTATAGTTAAGTGTACTCTTTTCATAAATTTCAATTTAAAATTTCAATTAAAGTTTACCAGACAATCGTCGAAGCAGATTTTTCGGGCAGCGTAAAGTTATATTTTTTCTGCTCAAAATCAATGGTAAAAACTGCTTCCTTTCCAGTATTTAAAGCAACCAATACATTTTTACCATCAGCACTTTTAAAGCCAATGGATTGAATTTGCGTGTTTGATGATGTAGTTTGAATACGCACAGACCCTGCAGGTATAAATGGCGCAACCTGACCAATAATATAATAACTCACATTGCGCTTCAAATCAGATCCAGCAATGGTTAAAGCCCCTAGGCATTCTGTGCATCCACCAGGCGTGTGCGGACCATATGTTGGATCATTGGCCAAATTCCATTCCAGCACCATACTACTCCAATTTGACATGGTACCAATTACAATATGCTGCATATGCCAGATAAAATCTCCGGCAAAGTTGCCCTTCGCACCCGTCCATTGTTCGGTAAAATAAATTTTCTTATCTGGATGTGCTTGATGCAGTTTTGACAAAGCAGACTCATGGCCTAGGTATAAATGAAATGCAGAAGCACTAATAAAAGACTTTGCAAGCGAATCATTCAAAATCTGAATCGGATAATTTGGATTGTCCGCATTGTGATCCCAAATAACAATTTCAGTTTGTATACCCTGTTTTTTAAAGGCTGGTCCTAAATGATTTTTTATAAACGCATTTTGCTCCAATGCAGTCATTAACATACTTGGATTATTACCTCCATGTTCTGGTTCATTTTGAATGGTGATTGCATTAATCTGTAACCCCTCTGCGCGCATCAATTGAATGTACCTTACAAAATATTGTGCATAGGTTTCATAATATTTTGTAAGCAAATGACCGCCTTTTGATTTTCCATTGTCTTTCATCCAAACAGGCGGACTCCAAGGGGAAGCAATTAATTTTAAATTAGGCTGGATTAATTGAATTTCTTTTAATATTGGAATTAAAAATTCCTGGTCTTTTGAGATAGACATCTTTTTTAAATCTGGATCGACTTCTCCTTCTTTTAAATCATCGTAACTAAATACAGTTGCATCCAGATCGGAAGCCCCAATACTTATTCTTAAATAATTTATATTTAAGTCATTAGGCCCTTGCCCAAATAGCTCTTTTAAAATAGCCGTCCGATTTTGAAGGGGCATCTGATATAATAAATAAGCGCTGCCGCCTGTTAATGTATATCCAAAGCCTTCGATTTTTTGAAATTGAATTTGATCATTAAAATAAACGGTATCTAAAGACAGCCTGTTGTTAAATTGCTCCAACCCTAGCAATGGGGCTTCTATTTTATGAAGTAAAAAACGTCCATCCGCACTGGTAATTGTTTGAACAAACTGACTATGTCCATTTAGCACTATAAGCCCTAGAAAGCCTAAAATGAATATACCTCTTTTCATAAACAATCATTTATTACGAATAAATATACAATGAATTGTCTTAAAAAATGGTAAGTTTAGGAATGCAAAGCCAGCGACCTACATTTCAAATTCAATTACTTGGAGACCACGCTATTGTATACAAATCAAATGCAGGGCAATTAAAGGGTATAGATCAAGATTTATTGGCTTTCACCCAATTTGTGACCGATGAAAAAATACATGGGATAAAGGATATTATTCTTGCGTATGATACTTTAACATTGGTCTATGATATCCTCCATTTTGATTCAAATCCTTTTTTATTCGCAAATACAATTTTAGAGCAATTCAATGCATCTAAAAAATGTTTGAATGCCATGGAAAATAAATCGATTATTGAGATTCCTGTTTGTTATGACGCGAGCTTAGGCATTGATTTACAAAATGCAATCAAAGCTTCTAATTGTAGCATTGATGAATTGATACAACAACATAGTGATAAAATTTATACGGTATACTGCTTGGGTTTTTTACCAGGTTTTGCTTACATGGGTGATGTGCCAAATGCCATTCAATTACCAAGACATCCATCGCCAAGATCAAAAGTACTTGCAGGCAGTGTAGGTATCGCAGGAAGACAAACTGGCATTTATCCAAGCACCTCTCCTGGTGGATGGCAAATTATTGGACGTACGCCTATCAAAATATTTGATCCAACAAGCACATCCCTTACTTTATTCAAAGCAGGAGATCAAATAAAATTTAAGCCAATTGATTTGGCATCTTTCCACACCTTAAACGCCCATGAAGATGTCGATTAGAATCATCAAAAAAGGCATTTCGGATCGCATCATAGATGCAGGCAGGTATGGATTCCAGCACCTGGGTATTCAACCTAGTGGACCAATGGATTTTTTATCTGCGCAATTGGCAAATACGATTTTAGACAATGATTTAAATCAACCAGTTTTTGAATTGCATTTTCCTGCTTCTATTTTTGAATTCGAAGAGACGATGTTGATTTGTATTTGTGGCGCAAATTTTGTTCCAGTGATCAACGATAAAAGTATTACACTCAATACACCCATTCAAGTAAATCCTAAAGACCAACTTAGTTTTCTTCAACCTATTGAAGGTCGTTCTTGTTATCTTGGATTTAAAGGCAAGTTGGATGAAAGTAAAAAATGGCTCAATAGTTTTAGTAGTTTCCAAACGACCTTAAATAAAGGGGATCATTTTGTCATTCATAAGGTTGCTGAAATAGATATCTCAATTAATCCATTCAAGCAACATACCATTCAGCAGGTTCAAAAGAATGTATTTAATGAGCACGAAATAAGATTCATTCCTGGGCCAGCATGGAATGATTTAGCACCCGCATCTATTCAACTACTAATGCAAGAACCATTCAGGATTGATGCAAAATCCAATCGTATGGGCTTTTTATTCAATGGACCAGCGATCCATTTATCAGCACCCAAAGATTACCTTTCTAGTGCGGTCACAATGGGTACATTACAATTATTACCGAATGGTCAAATCATTGTCTTAATGGCTGACCATCAAACCATTGGGGGTTATGCGAATTTGGGTCAAATAATTTTGGTAGATTTACCTAGGCTTGCGCAACTAAATAACCAATGTCCATTTAAGTTAAGCATTATAAATGTTCAAACAGCACATCAACTCTATCGATCAATTCAGTCATGGTTTAAGCATTGACATCAATTGTGATATGGGAGAAGGCATGCTCAACGATGCTTCATTGATGCCATTCATTAGTAGCGCCAATATTGCATGTGGGTATCATGCTGGAAATGAGGATACCATAAAAAGAACCATCGAATTAGCATTGGAAAATAATGTAGCAATAGGTGCGCATCCTAGCTACAATGACAGAGCAAATTTTGGGAGAGTATCTCAATTCATTGCATTAGTTGAACTCGCTGAATTGATTAGCGATCAAATATGTTTATTTGAAAAAATCACCAACCAAATGGGTTGTAAAATCCATCATGTTAAATTACATGGTGCCTTGTACAATGATTGTGCAAAAGATGCTTTATCAAGTAAGATTGTTGCGCAAACAATACAAGCCATTGATCCTTCCATGATGTTATATGGTTTGAGTGGAAGTCATGCAATTAAAGAAGCGAAAGCAATCGGTTTAAGATCTGTGCAAGAAGTTTTTGCTGACAGGACTTATCAAGCCGACGGACAATTAACGCCAAGATATCTAGACCATGCATTGATCACAGACCCAAATGAATCCGCACAGCAGGTATTATCGATGGTGCTGGATCAAGAAATCAAAACGCATGATGGCACAATGATTGCAGTCAATGCAGAAACGGTTTGTATTCATGGAGATCATCCTGAAGCAATTGAAATTGCAAAACATCTATTTACTACATTACAACAATACAAGATTGAAATCAAACAACCCTAATTCAAAAGCTTCACTACCCTCTTTAACTGGGATAAGTTTAGGTGCCGCTTTTTTGATGGCCAATTCATCTATTGGACCAGGATTTTTAACACAAACTTCTTTTTATACAGAACAACTATTGACTAGTTTTGGATTTGTCATTTTAGTTTCTATTCTACTTGATTTTGGTGCACAAATTAATATTTGGAGAGCCATTACATTAAGTGGAATGCGTGCACAAGAAATTGCAAATTTATTACTGCCTGGACTTGGGTATCTTTTATCCTTATCCATTGTAATTGGTGGATTTGCATTTAATATTGGCAATATTGCTGGTTGTGGACTCGCACTCAATTTATTAACAGGAATCAGCTTTGCAAAAGGGGCCATCTTAAGTGGTGTGATTGCTATTGTGATTTTTTGGGTGGATGAAATTGGAAAAATGTTAGACCGTCTCACCAAAATTTTAGGCATCGTTAAAATAAGTTTGACTTTATTGATCGTGTATGCAGCAAACCCACCCATTCTCGATGCAGTGCAACATAGTTTTGTGCCAGAACAAATTTCATTACTAGCAATTGTCACGATAGTGGGCGGTACCGTAGGTGGCTATATCACTTTCTCGGGGGCACATCGATTGGTAGACGCAGGCATGGTTGGCCCTGAACACTTAGGCTTTGTCACCAAAAGTGCGAGCAGGGGGATTCTCATCTCTTCATTTATGCGTTTTATATTGTTCCTAGCCGTGGTGGGAGTGGTATCTCAAGGCGTGCATCTAGATAAAAATAATCCAGCAGCCACTGTGTTTGAAACTGCAGGAGGCAGATGGGGCTTATTTGTCTTTGGTATTGTATTATGGAGTGCAGCTATATCATCGGTCATTGGTGCCTCCTATACCTCCTACTCTTTTATCAAAAAATTAGATATCCCATTTTTAAACCATGAAAGATTGTCCATCAGTGGATTTATCTTCATCTCTACCTGCATTTTTATTTGGATAGGAAAGCCCAAGGAATTGTTGCTTTTTGCAGGCTTAATCAATGGTTTCATTTTACCATTTGCATTAGCGATCATGTTAATTGCTAGCCGAAAAATCCCTGTGCTAAAACAATACAAGTATCCATTATGGATTGAGATTGCTGGTTGGCTTGTGGTTGTATTGATGGGCTCTATGAGTATTTATGCCCTGATTGAAGCGATTATAAAATAGATCATGTACTAAAAGTCTAATTGATTTTTACATCAGTATCCAACATATCTAATTTTTGTTCTTTTGGCTTGATTCCAAAATTATAACGGATATTGATCCCAAATCTTCTTGTATCATTTTCTCTGAATCCAACTGCATAAATACTACCTTGTCTTAATGTGAAAGTATTTTTATTGGTAAAGAAGATATCATTCATGGATAAGGTCACCGTTAATTTTTTATTCAAAAATTGTCTGTTCAACGAACTATTCAATTGACCAAAATTATCCAATTCATAAAATTGCTGTTGTCCATTGGTTCTCCAAAATCCATTCATAGTGAAGGTAGAAAGCTTATCTAATTTCAAAGAATGAAAAGTAAAGAATGTCCAAGTAGCTTTATCAAAAACAATTGGTTTTTGCTCATACACACCATTGTAAACATTGTGGTTTAATTGTGCCCCTACCACTGCAAAATATGCTTTGCCTGGAGGTATTACTGCAATCCCTCTAAAATAAGTCTCTCTGCTTTTACCTAAATTATCATAAGTACGATAAGAAATTTGTTTATTAGCAGGCGATTGATACAACACATTTGTAAAAATGTCTTTGGTCTCGTTGACCCCAAAAGCAAAAATCGGTTTATCATCCACACTGATATTGGCCTCATAATTGGATGTGAATTGTGGCTTTAAACTAGGATTACCCGTTTCATACAAAAAAGGATCAATGTATTTTGGAAATGGATTCAAGAACTCATAACTAGGTCTACTAATGGTTTTACGATACACTAAATAGCCTCGCAATTCATAGCCAGCGATTTTTAATAGTTTACGACTTAAAAACACATAAGGAAATGCATCTGTTCGGTTCAATGAAAACGAAGTATCAGAAGGGATTTTTTGTTCGCCTTGCATAATGGTCTGCTCTACCCTAGTTCCCACTTTAAGCACCACTGCGCCCCAGGTTTTAGATCCCTGAATATACCCTGCATTAATTTGTTCTTTAAATGTATATTGACTAGTTC
>CAIZLI010000092.1 GCA_903933765.1 uncultured Bacteroidota bacterium | reverse complement strand
TATTCAATAGTCAAATTATACTTCTCCAATAAACCGCCCAACTGCGCTTTGGAATGCTTTGACTTCTTAATCTTATTCGCATCCATATCAATGGAATAGTTAAATGCCGTTGTGAAATCGGCTTTTTCTAAATTAGTGGCACTGAAAATTGAATTGGTTAAATCACAATGATCAAAAACAGCATTGGTTAAATCTGCTTCTGTGAAATCCACCTCATTCAACTTAGAATGAAGAAAGATGGTGTTTTTTAGTTTTAATTTATAAAAAGAAGCATAGGTTAAAATACAATTTTCAATCGCAATGGAAATACTGAAGCTATCGGTTGTATCAAACTTTAAGCCAACCATTTTACACTCCTTAAATTGCACATCCCTTAATACTACTTTATTGATATTCGCTAAACTTAAATCGCAATTTTCAAAAATACAGTTTATGAATTTAAATGTACTTAAATCACAATCAGCTAAAATACATTTTTTAAACCTGCAATTTTCGTACTCTCCAATTTTTAATGTTTCTGTTCTGAAATCTATATTTTCAAAAACGACATCTTCAATTATTTCCATAAATTAAATTTAGAAGCCTTTATTGTTTGATTGACATAGGCGAATCAATCAAAAATTAATTGGCATTTATTTCCTTTATACAAATTGCTAAAGCATCCTCCCAATGAGGAATAGATAATGAAAGTGCTTCTTCAATTTTAGAAGTATCCAATACTGAATAAGCAGGCCTTTTAGCAGGTGTTGGGAAGTCTTTGGTTTCAATAGGATTCAATGCACAAGTTAACCCCGCAATTGCTTTTATTTTGGCTGCAAAGTCAAACCAGGTGGTCTCACCCGTATTTGCATAATGATATACCCCACTCATAGTGTTACCAACATTCATTGCTTCAATCATCTTCATTGTAGCAATCGCTAAATCCTTTGCATAAGTTGGTCTACCTTTTTGATCTGCTACAATATTTAAATTTGCCCTTTCCTTCATCAAACGCAA
Source organism: uncultured Bacteroidota bacterium (assembly GCA_903933765.1). Lineage (GTDB taxonomy): Bacteria > Bacteroidota > Bacteroidia > Chitinophagales > Chitinophagaceae > Sediminibacterium. The sequence goes on along the minus strand of CAIZLI010000092.1, from coordinate 11,151 downwards.
CATGGTCTTCACAAAATTATTACCATGACTACTAAATACCCAAGAGGTTCTAATTATTATAGTGTTTTCATTGGCTTCCATCGCTAAGGTTTCACCAGCCGATTTTGTGGATCCATAATAATTCACAGGATCCATATTGGTGGAGCTTAAATAAGGTTGATTTGCTTCCCCATCAAATACATAATCTGTCGAGTAGGTAATAAAAGGGATTGCGAATGCTTTGCTGATACGAGCTAATTCCTGAACAGCAGTTGCATTCACAGTGTATGCCAATGCCTTTTCTGTTTCAGATTTATCAACAGCAGTGTAGGCAGCCGTATTGACAATACAATCAGGTTTGATTGCATATATCATTTTTTCAAATGTTTCTGGAAAAGCTAAATCCAGTTGAGTTCGATCTACCAATACAAATTTAAATGCAGGGTATGATTTTGCTAGTTGGCTTAATTCCCAACCCAATTGACCATTGGCACCTGTTACTAAAATTGTATGTATAGCCATCTTGAAAAATTAGTTAATGCTGGAATTATTTTGAAATAAATTCTTTAGGCAACTTCGTCCACTCTGATGGTGGCAATGCCTTAAAGTAATCATAAGTTTTTTGCAAGCCTTCTGCTCTTTCTACTTTTGGCTCCCATCCTAAAATGGTTCTTGCTTTCGTAATATCTGGTTGTCTTTGCTTAGGATCATCCACAGGTAATTCCTTGTAAACAATCTTCACAGTATTGCCTGTTAATTTCAATACTTCTTCTGCAAAATCCTTTAAGCTAATTTCATTTGGGTTACCAATATTCACAGGACTTGAGTAGTCGCTTAATAATAATCTATAAATGCCTTCTACTAAATCATCCACATAGCAGAAGCTTCTTGTTTGTGAACCATCTCCAAACACCGTCATGTCCTCGCCTCTTAATGCTTGACCAATGAATGCAGGTAATGCACGGCCATCGTTCAGGCGCATTCTAGGACCATAGGTATTGAAAATGCGGATGATTCTTGTTTCAACATGGTGGAAGGTATGGTAAGCCATGGTGATGGATTCCATATAACGTTTTGCTTCATCATACACCCCTCTTGGACCCACTGGATTGACATTACCCCAGTATTCTTCGGTTTGTGGATGCACGAGTGGATCTCCGTAGACTTCGCTTGTACTAGCCACCAATATTCTTGCACCTTTTGCTTTGGCTAAGCCCAAACAATTATGGGTACCCATCGCACCCACTTTCAAGGTTTGAATAGGGATCTTTAAATAATCGATTGGACTTGCTGGTGATGCAAAATGTAAAATATAATCCAAGTCGCCTTTGATATCAATAAAAGTGGTCACATCATGGTGGATGAATTCAAAATTCGGATTCGAACTTAAGTGCTCGATATTCATCATGTCTCCTGTGATCAAATTATCCATCGCAATTACATAATACCCTTCCTTGATAAAACGATCTGCCAAATGTGAACCTAAAAATCCAGCAGCACCAGTTATTAATATTCTTTTTTGACTCATTTTGTTTTTTGTTGAGATTCGTCCTTATAATTTGTTAGCGCCTTTTTTTGAGTCTTTAATCTTTTACTTTATTTGAGTCTGCTCTTCCAATACTTTCATAATGATAGCCTAGTTCTCTCATCTTATACACGTCAAATAAGTTTCTGCCATCAAAGATGATCTTGTGTTTGATCTCTTTTTCCATACGCTCAAAATCTGGCGTTCTAAACTCACTCCACTCTGTGGCTATAATCAATGCTGCTGCATTTTGTAATGCATCATATTGGTTCGCCGCGTATTGTATTTTATCTCCTATTTGACTCTTTACATTTGACATCGCTTCTGGATCATAGGCTGTTACAGTGGCGCCTGCGCTTGTTAATGCATCAATGATACTTAAAGCTGGTGCTTCTCTAATATCGTCTGTATTTGGCTTAAAGGCCAAGCCCCATAATGCAAAATGCTTGCCTGATAAGTTCCCGTTATAATAAGCCTTGATCTTTTCTACTAAATGCAGTTTTTGATTAGCGTTGACTTTCTCCACTGCTTTTAAAATCTCAAAATCATATTTTACTTCGTCCGATGACATAATCAATGCTTGTACATCTTTAGGAAAACATGATCCACCATATCCAATGCCAGGGAATAAAAAACGTTTGCCGATTCTGTCATCTGATCCAATCCCTCTTCTTACCATATCCACATCCGCACCCATGCGCTCACATAACTGTGCAATCTCGTTCATGAAAGAGATCTTGGTAGCAAGGAAACTATTTGCTGCGTATTTCGTTAATTCTGAACTACGTTCGTCCATAAAAATAACAGGGTTCCCTTGTCTTACAAATGGCGCATATAAATCACTCATTAATTTTTTAGCTCTGTCCGATCTTGTTCCAACCACTACCCTGTCTGGCTTCATAAAATCATCCACCGCCACACCCTCTCTTAAAAACTCAGGGTTACTCACCACATCGTATGCACCTTTGTAGTTCGCTGCAATCGCTGCATTGACTTTATCTGCAGTACCCACTGGCACGGTGCTTTTATTGACGATGACTTTATAGCCCTTTAATATTTTTCCTAAATGATCCGCTACGCCCAATACATATTTTAAATCCGCACTACCATCCGCTCCCGGAGGCGTAGGTAATGCTAAAAAGATAATCTCTGCATCTTCCACCGCTTCTTCTAGTTGCGTTGTGAATTTTAAACGCTCCTCTTTGATATTTCTTAAAAATATTTTCTCTAAACCTGGCTCGTATATCGTGATTTGTCCTGCGCTTAATTTTTCTACTTTAGATTTATCAATGTCTACACAAGTCACTTTGTTACCCGTCTCTGCGAAACAAGTACCTGTTACTAATCCTACATATCCTGTGCCTACTACTGCTATTTTCATCTAAAATTATTTTAGCCTTATGAATTAAAAAAAGATTGAACCCCTTCTGTAATATATTTTAATTGTGCTTCATCCATTTCTGTGTGAATTGGTAAAGAACAAACACATGGCGTTAATTGATCTGTTACTTTTAGATCCCATTGATGTTGTTGTCCTGATGCAAACATTTTTTGAAGATGTCCTGGAACAGGATAATAAATCATACATGGAATTTCTTTAGCCGATAAATGTGCAATGAATTTTTCCCTGTCTACCCCTTTCAACTGAATGGTGTATTGATGAAATACATGCGAACTATAATTTGAAATAGCTGGTGTTACAATCGCATCAATGCCAGCAAATGCTTGCGTGTAATATGCTGCAACAGCTTGTCTTGCCTTATTGTAGGTATCTAATTTTGCAAGTTTGATATTTAAGATAGCAGCTTGAATAGAATCCAATCTTGAATTACATCCTACCACATCGTGATAGTAACGTGCAGATTGTCCATGATTGGCGATCATCGCCATTTTATCTGCCAAAACTTTATCATTGGAAAAAATAGCACCGCCATCTCCAAATGCACCTAAATTTTTACTTGGATAAAAAGAAGTGGCACCAATATGTCCCATGGTACCTGTTTTTTTAACAGTGCCGTCAGAGAAAGTATAGTCTGCGCCTATTGCTTGTGCATTGTCCTCTATCACATATAAGTTATGCTGCTTGGCAATCTCCAAAATCGCTTCCATAGGTGCAGCATGTCCATATAAATGCACCGGTACAATCGCTTTTGTTTTTGGTGTGATCGCTTTTTTTAAGCTTTCTATATCCATGCAATAAGTCACAGGGTCTACATCTACAAAAACCGGCGTTAATTTTAATAATGCCACTACTTCTGTGGTAGCGATATAAGTAAATGAAGGCGTGATGACCTCATCCCCTGGTTGCAAGTCCAATGCCATCATCGCTATTTGAAGCGCATCCGTTCCATTGGCGCAAGGCACTACATATTGTACCCCTAAATATGCCCCTAAATTTTTTGAAAAATCTTGTACAGCTTTGCCATTGATATATGCAGCAGTATCCAATACGTTTTGTATGGCCAAGTCTACCTCTTCTTTGATGGCTAGATACTGATTTTTGGTATCTACCATTTGTATTTTTCGCATCCAATGAATTTTGCCAAAATTACAATAAAATGGCCAAAATGGTGGAAATACCCCCTTTGTATCCCATCTTTGCATTAGCCTATTTATATGATACTATATCGACTGTTTTTATTGTTTTATCCATTGCTAGCTAAGCTCATTAGTCCATTTAATGAGAAAGCAAAACATTGGGTCGATGGTCAAGTTCATGTTTGGGAAGAAGTGAGTGCATTGTGCAGTCAAATCAAGGGGCCCATTATTTGGGTCCACTGTGCCTCTTATGGTGAATTTGAACAAGGCTTCCCTATCATTAGTGCCTTAAAAAAAACCTATCCTAGCCATCAAATATGGGTGACTTTTTTTTCACCTTCTGGCTACTTGCACCGTAAGCCTCACCCAGCTGTTGACTTTGTTTCTTATCTGCCACTGGATGGTCCAACTGCTGCAACAAAATGGATGGAAATGGTGCAACCAAAATGTATTGTATTTATCAAATATGAATTTTGGTATTATTATTTAAAGCTTGCTGCAGCAAATAAAATACCGACTTTTTTAGCATCTGCAATTTTTAGACCGGATCAAATATTTTTTAAATTCTATGGCGGATTTTATCGAACCATGTTGCAGTTATTTACTAGCATTTTAGTACAAGATATCCAATCAAAAAATTTAATTACGTCCCTTTTAAAAGATACCCATTTACATATTAGTGGCGATACCCGTTTTGATCGTGTGCTGGATATTGCTGCAACAAAAAAAACGATTGATTGGGTATCCAAATTAGCAGATGGTAAAATAATTGTTGCTGGAAGTACTTGGGAAGATGACCATCAAATTATTGGATCCGTTTTGGCGCATTGGGATCAATTGGAGCAATGTAATTGGATCATTGCACCACATCATGTAGATGCAGCATCCATTAAAGCTTGTCGATCTCATTTTACAAATGCGATTTGTTTGTCTGAATGGTTGACCCAATCTAATACAATGGAAAAGCCAGTGGTCTTGATTATTGATCAAATTGGTTTATTAAGTCAATTATATCAATACGCAGCTATTGCCTATATCGGTGGCGGTTTTACAAAGGATGGTATCCATAATGTACTTGAAGCAGCAGTATTCGGGAAGCCTGTAATTTGGGGGCCAAATGATTTAAAATATCCAGAAGCAATTGGACTACGCAACGCAGGTGGCGGAATTCAAATAATGGATGCAAGCAGTTTAAACAAAACCTTAGAAAAACTATTGAATGAAACTACTTTTTCTAAAGCAACAGGCGACGCTGCTTTAAAATTTGTACAAGCACATGCAGGTGCTACTCAAAAAACAATTGAATATATTAAGCAAATCTACGTTTCACCAATAGATCAAAAGCTTTAACGACATCATCCGTCTCTTCCCATTTATTTTGTTCCCTTAAATTAGATTTGATCCAAAATTGTGCTTCTGCATATATTTTAAATCCATTAATTGTTTTAATGGCCTGATCAAATGCTTTTTCATCTCCCCCAAAAAGGGATGCTATAAATTGAAATTTATCATTGGTTCCAATGCCCGCTTTTAAGTCCTTGATAGGATCTAAAGCTAATTTTTCTTGTAGTTCAGTATTCGAAATAGTGGCATTGATCTCCATTGGGATTGAAGCTGGTTCGACAGGTACTAAAGGAACAACAGAAGCTTTAACTGGTTCTAATTTTGGTAAACTAGGAATCCTTACTTCGACAGGTTGAATTTCAGGGATAGGACTTTCAATTACTTCAGCAAGATCTTCGCCTCCTGGAATCATCACTGAAACATTGTTTGGAAGATTGTTAAATTGATCTGTTTCTGATAAGGCTGCTAGCAATTGGACGGCCGTCTGTTTTAATTGGCTTTTGTCTGCCTTTTCGGCCAATTGTGTGGTTAATTTTTCAACCAAAGCGGCAACTCTTTCCATAGGAATGTCTACTTTTGAAGGAATTAAAGAATAAGGATTTATTTAAGAACGAAAAAGAAATTGCATTATTGTCTATGTTTATTGAACAAAACTTTTCAAAAGAAAAAAGAGGATGGCTTGAGGTCGTTTGTGGCAGCATGTTTAGCGGCAAAACCGAAGAGTTAATTAGAAGACTTAAAAGAGCTCAAATAGCAAATTTAAAAGTAGTCATTTACAAACCAGCGACCGATACCAGGTATGATAAAGAGAAAGTGGTAAGTCATGATGCCAACTCCGTTCCTTCCATTCCAATTGATTTCGCAAAAAACATTTTATTACATGTAGCAGATGCGGATGTAGTAGGTATTGACGAAGCGCAGTTTTTTGATCATGAAATTATTGCTGTTTGTGAAACCCTCATCATGCAAGGTAAAAGAGTTATTGTAGCTGGTTTGGATATGGATTATTTAGGTAAGCCATTCGGACCAATGCCACAACTATTAGCCATCGCTGATTTCATCACCAAACTACATGCTATTTGTGTGCAATGTGGCCATTTAGCGAATGTATCTTACAGAACGAGCGAGGAAGAAGGTACTGTTGTATTGGGTGAAAAAAATAATTACGAGCCTAGATGTAGAATCTGCGCAACAAAATAAGCCTATCCGCTGAATGAAAGAATCGCTTAAAAATATCACCACGTTGCTTAAAAAAGATTTGCTGCTAGAATGGAGACAGCAGTATACTTTTTTTGGCATCTTGATTTATTTAGCCTCTACCACTTTTGTCATTTACTTAACGATGGGCCTTCCAGAAGATAAAGTATGGAATGGACTTTATTGGATCACTTTACTTTTTATTTGTATCAATGCTGTGGCAAGAAGTTTCTTGCAAGAAGGAAGAGGAAGAATGCTTTATTTCTATTCGATTGTTAGCCCAGTTAATTTTATTTTATCAAAACTTATTTTCAATAGCTTACTCATGTGCATTATGAGTGCTTTGAGTTTGATGCTATTCATGGTGTTACTAGGCAATCCATTAACTCATATTTTTTTATTCTTTGGAATAAGTTGTTTGGGTGGAATAAGTTTGAGTTTGGTATTTAGCTTTTTAGCTGCTATCGCTGCAAAAGCACAACAACCTTCCGCCATCATGGCCATCTTAGGTTTCCCTTTGATAATTCCTCAACTACTTTTATTGATGAAAATTGCCAATATCGCATTCTCTGATATTGTACAAAACGGTTTACCTCAACTTATTGGATTACTGGTTGGATTTGACATCATGATCATTGCACTTGCATACATTCTTTTTCCATTCTTGTGGAAAGACTAAAACTATCCCTTAGATCAATCTAGAATTGCAAATGCCTCACGGTCAATCCGTCGTTGATCAATTGCTTCAATGATTCAATACCAATTGACAAGTGGCGATCCACAAATTCAGCAGTGACGATACTATCACTCGCTTCTGTTTTTACACCCTCAGGTACCATTGGAGAATCACTCACCAATAATAATGCACCAGTTGGGATCTTATTGTAAAATCCTACTGTAAAAATAGTAGCCGTTTCCATATCAATGGCATAAGCCCTTACTTTAGTCAAGTAGGTTTTAAATTCTTCATCATGTTCCCAGACTCTTCGGTTGGTAGTGTAAACCGTACCTGTCCAATAATCTACATTGTTATCTCTAATGGTTGTTGAAATTGCTTTTTGTAAAGCAAATGCAGGTAATGCTGGCACTTCTGGTGGGAAATAATCATTGGAAGTTCCCTCTCCTCTTAATGCAGCAATTGGAAGTATTAAATCACCTACTTTATTTCTTTTCTTTAAACCTCCGCATTTCCCTAAGAACAAAACCGCTTCGGGTTGTATTGCAGTCAAAAGATCCATCACGGTTGCAGCACCTGGACTACCCATCCCAAAATTAATTATGGTGATCCCTTCTGCTGTTGCGCATTGCATTGGTCGATCTTTACCGATGATTTCAACCTGATGTTTTTCGGCAAACATCTTCACATAATTACTGAAATTGGTCAAAAGGATGTATTTACCAAATTGATCTAAACTAGCTCCAGTATACCTAGGTAACCAGTTTTCTACAATTTCTTCTTTTGTTTTCATAAGCTTATCTTTGATCTGATACATTATAAAATTAACTTTTTTTTTCTAATTCATGATTTTAGTTGATTTCCCATCTTATGACTTTAAAGTCCAATCAATTGGTGGAAAAGACCAAATCTTTGATCCGTGTAGGAAAAAATGGGTGGTATTGACCCCAGAAGAATGGGTTAGACAAAATATGTTACAGTACCTCATTCAAGTTTGCAAATACCCGATTGAACTTATCGCAATTGAAAAAACAATTCAATTGGGATCACTGAACAAAAGATTTGACATACTCGTATATCAGGAAACAACACCATGGATGATTATAGAGTGCAAGGAAGCAAAAACCACACTCAATGATAAAACGATTCTTCAATTGTTACAATACCAACAAGTTTTGGATGCTAGATTTTTAATCGCATCTAATGGACCAACTACAATTGGTGCAGAAATAAAAATGGGGAACCTGCATATGTTGCATCAGTTCCCCAATTATATTGACCCTACCCTTTAAGGCTTAAGGGAAGATTCCTAGTTCGGTATAAGAATGTGCTACCTTATTAATTGCACAAACATATGCCGCAGTTCTCATATCTGGAATTGCAGGATTTGCATTCCATATTTCCATAATTTCTCTTGTCGCTGTAATCATCGTTTCTTCTAATCCACTATGCACTAAGTCAATTTCATCAGGACCATGCGCAATCACAGCTCTTTCTGTCGCACTTACCTTTTTGCCTGTTAACTCTTCAATTTGATTGATGATATTGATATTGGCATTTTCTGTAAAGCGTTTTTCTAAACGGCCATATCTAACGTGGCTTAAGTTTTTCAACCACTCAAAATAAGATACTGTTACACCACCTGCATTCAAATACATATCTGGAATCACTAAGACTCCTTTCTTAGATAAAATTTCATCCGCCTCTGGTGTTAAAGGTCCATTTGCAGCTTCCCCAATAATCTTCGCTTTGATATTTGGTGCGTTATTTTTATCAATCACATTTTCTAATGCTGCAGGAATTAAAATATCACATTCCATTTCCAATGCATCTGAACTTTTTTCAATATTGGTAGCACCTGGGAAATTCAAGATGCTGCCTGTAGTTTTTCTATGTTGGAAAACTGCTTCCTCATCTAATCCATCTGCACAGAAAATAGCCCCTTCGAACTCTGCGATTGCAACCACTTTCGCACCATGAGATCTAAAGAATTTTGCAGAATAATAACCCACATTCCCTAAACCTTGTACAATGACGCGTTTATTTTCAATTCCTACAGTTAATCCTAATTTTTTCATTACATCTTCCATTAAACAAACTTCTCTCACACCATAAAAAACACCTAAACCAGTGGCTTCTTTACGACCTCTCACGCCACCCAATGATACTGGCTTGCCTGTTACACAACCTGCTGCATCAATTTCACCTGGTTTCAATGATTGATAAGTATCCACAATCCAAGCCATTTCACGTTCTCCGGTTCCGTAATCTGGAGCTGGCACATCAATACCAGGACCGATAAAATTTTTCTTTACTAATTCTGCAGTATACCTTCTTGTGATTTTCTCTAATTCATAAGCACTTAAATTTCTGGGACTAATTTTAATACCCCCTTTACCTCCACCAAATGGCACATTCACAATGGCACATTTGTAGGTCATCAAAGCGGCCAATGCCATCACTTCGTCTTGATTTACAGCAAGGCTAAATCGGATACCACCTTTACAAGGAGATTTATGTTGAGAGTGTTGTACTCTATATGCTTCAATTACTTCAATTCTGCCGTCATCCATTTTAACTGGGAAACGCATACTGTAAATACTATTACAAGCTTTAATTTGCTCTAATAATCCGTTTTCCCAATTAGTGAACTTTGATGCTTTATCAAAACTTTTTTCTACACTCTGAAAAAAACTGTAATCTGATGTTGTTGACATATACTTTTATTTTTCTAGTTGTTTAATTTTTTTATCGATTGAAGTGACATATAAAAAAAGACCAATAAGCACAATACAAACAACTGCCATGACTAGGAAGATTTTTCCGTTCTGCAACATAATGCTTTTTGATGCCGCTTGTTCTGCTTGTAATAAGGTTAACATATATTTAATGATTGTATGGTTATAAGATGCCTTCTTTTTTTAATTGAATCATTTGTACACGAATTTTCAAAGTGGTAATCCAAACACCTAATAGCGTCCATCCGATCACTGCTGGATAAAAAACAGTACGCATGTTCGCGGACATGTCTTTGCCATTGATACCAGGATTGCCATCACTTCCTTGTCCTCCAGGATGCAAAGACTCCGTTAATCTTGGTAAAATCCAAAGCGTTGGGAACAACATGAAAAATGAAAAAATATTATAGACTGCAGAAAGTCTTGCTTTTTTTTCTGCATCTACTAAACTGCCTCTTAAAACAAAATAGGCAAAGTAAATTAGTAATGCGATTGCAGCACCATTCTGCTTAGGATCGCCAACCCAAGGACTACCCCACTGATAATTGGCCCATAATGCGCCAGTAATGATGCCTAAGACACCAAATATTAAACCCATTGCTGCATATGCTTGTGCATACACATCATGTACTAAATTGGATGACCTTAAATATTTAATGGAATAGACCAATGAAACAAACAATAAAATCATCATGCCAAACCACATAGGCACATGAAAAAAGAAATTACGAATGGACTCCTGCATACGGTCATCTAACTTAGGTACTTTCACCAAAAAACCATAGGTACAAGTGTACAAAAGCAAGATAAAAGACAACAGTTTCCACCATTTTTTATGCAGCATAGCTTCTTAATATTTAATCGATTAGCTCTAAAACTAACGGCTGTTTGGCAAAATTACAGCTTTTAAATGAACCGCCTAATTTTTGAGCAAATCTTATATTGGCAAATTTACGGCGATTTTGTACATTTGCGTCCATAATTTTCATGCCGTAACATGAAGCGAACTGCCCCGTAAGGCTGTAGTAAACTTAATGTGGCTATCATTTTAAAATATAGACACAAATGAAACTTTCTCAATTTAGGTACGATCTACCTTTAAATCTCATTGCACAATATCCTACTAAAAGAAGAGAGGATAGTAGACTGATGGT
>CAIZLI010000091.1 GCA_903933765.1 uncultured Bacteroidota bacterium | reverse complement strand
GCAGGCGTACCGTATGTTTCGTTAACCAACTATGCAAGTTTGATTGAACTAGCTGTTGAAAAAGGAATGGTGGATGCCAATACACAATCCACATTAATGGAGTGGAGAGATCGTCCATCTACTTGGAAACAATAAAAATAATTCAGCTTATTTTATTTCATACCTGACAAAGCCGCACCCAAATTTAATTTTTGTGTTGTTTCGTAGGAGATAGGTACTGTCTTTGTGAACATCCCTTTACTCAAAGTGGCATTACCTGTAATATTTAATTTGACAGGTTTGTTTAACAAGAGTTCCATACTATTTTTAACTAAGTCAGACATTTGAAATTCAAGTTGAGCTGGAATTAAAAATTCTTTATTGGCAGGAATTGTGAAATTGGTATCTAATTTCAACTCTGTGAAATTTCCATTATTCAATAAAACCTTACAATCAATTTGTTTTAAAACCAAAGAGAAAGGATTAGGATTGTAGTACTTAATATTAGCCCTGATTTTATTTTTACCCATGGTTAATTTATCCAACTGAATATCTTGAAGCCCTTTGAATTCAAATGATTGTGGTTCTGAACAAGCTGACAACAAAAGTATAAAAAATAAAAAGCCGTATTTGAATTGCTTCATGGATTAATTTTATTAAAATTACAAAACAATATGCATTCATGGTTTATACAGATTTACATTATTTTGGTTGTTTGTCTTATTACCATGTTTTGGCGCAGCATGAACATATTGTATTTGATAATACCGCTGCTTTTAGTAAAATGAGCTTTAAGAATAGGATGGTCATTGCCACTGCACAAGGCCCATTGCATTTAAGCATTCCAATTGTTGGAGGGAGGGATCAAAAAACGCCAATGAATGAGGTACTTATTGCCTACGATAGTCCTTGGAAATCGCAGCATTTTAAAGCCATTAGTGTCAATTACAAAAGAGCCCCGTATTTTGAGTATTATGTAGACAGTCTAAAAGCATTGTATGATAATGAGTATGCTTACCTGAATGATTTTTTAATGGCCACACAGCAATGGACAAAACAACAATTGAAAGCAAAATGGTTGATTGATACATCCATAGAACAACCAACTATCCATTTAGAAAATAAATGGATGGATTCAATCAAGCCAAATAATTTTCAAACAGAAGGCGAGCAATTCCAATACCAACAAGTATTTGATGAGCAAACAGGATTCATTCAAAATACCTGTATCATCGATGCCCTATTTGCAATGGGAGGGAAGCAAGCACTTGCTATGATCTCATAATTTTAGGAAATCATAATTATTTTAAACCTTAGTTCTATTCATAAAAAAATCCCCCCAAATAATTGGAGGGATTTTTAAGTTATTCTAAAATTGAACTACTTCTTTTGTAAGTAAGCAGCATATTTTTCATTTTGTGCATCTGTTAAAGCAACACCATTTACTGTGATTTTGCCATCTAAGACTTGAATATTTACATTCTCTTTTGATGCTAAACCATCTTCTTGTAAAGCCTGAATTAATGTTTTTGAATCAGCAGAAAAAGTGACTGTGGTTGAAGAATCAGCAATTTTTGCAGTAGAATCAGAACTGAATACTGAAATCTCAACAGTTTGAGATTTAGTTTCCATTGTTTTTGTTGGGTGTAATTGTGCCAAAGTTGGTGCAATGACCAATGATACAATTGACATCAATTTGATCAAGATATTCATTGAAGGACCAGATGTATCCTTAAATGGATCTCCCACAGTGTCTCCTGTTACAGAAGCTTTATGTGGTTCTGATTTTTTATAGAACATCTCACCATTGATCTCCACACCTTTTTCAAAAGATTTTTTAGCATTGTCCCAAGCACCACCTGCATTGTTTTGGAAAATACCCATCAATACACCACTTACTGTTGCACCAGCCAAGAAACCACCTAATGCTTCTGGACCCATTGTGAAACCAATTAAGATAGGAGAGATGATAGTGATGGCACCTGGTAACATCATCTTCTTTAAAGAAGCTTCAGTAGAGATCGCCACACATTTATCGTATTCTGGTTTACCAGTACCTTCCATAATACCTGGAATCGTACGGAACTGACGACGCACTTCTTCTACCATCGCCATGGCAGCTTCACCTACAGCACGAATTGCTAAAGATGAGAAGATGAATGGAATCATACCACCCACAAATAAAGCAGCTAATACATCCGCTTTATAAATATCAATATGTTGATTGTCTGGCATTGCAACACCTACGAAGGCAGCAAACAATGCTAATGAAGTCAATGCTGCAGAAGCAATTGCAAAACCTTTACCGCTTGCAGCAGTTGTGTTTCCAACCGCATCTAAAATATCTGTTTTCTCACGCACTTCAGCAGGCAATTCACTCATTTCTGCAATACCACCAGCATTATCTGCGATAGGACCAAATGCATCAATCGCTAATTGCATTGCTGTTGTAGCCATCATACCAGCAGCAGCAATTGCTACTCCGTATAAACCTGCACAAGCATAAGAACCATAGATACCAGCAGCCAATACTAAAATTGGATAGAAGGTAGATTCCATACCTATTGCTAAACCACCAATAATATTCGTTGCATGACCTGTACTTGATTGCTTAATTATACTTAACACTGGACGCTTGCCCATTGCTGTATAATATTCTGTGATGATACTCATTAAAGTTCCCACAATTAAACCCACCGCAATCGCACCAATCACACCATTTCTTGTGAATTCTAATCCACGCAATGTCATTGTTTCTGGTAAGATATAGTTCACTAAGAAATAACATGCAATTGCAGTTAAAATCATTGAACCGTAGTTACCCATATTTAAAGCTTTTTGAACTACCGCTGTAGTCAAAGGCGCATTTTCACTAATTCTTACAAAGAAGGTTCCAACGATAGATAATAAAATACCTACGCCAGCAATCATCATTGGTAATAAGATAGGAGATAGACCACCAAAATTATCCACTAAAACAGCCCCATTAGGACCAGTTACTTCCTGACCCAATACCATTGTAGCCAATACTGTTGCTACATAAGAACCGAATAAATCGGCACCCATACCAGCCACATCACCTACATTATCACCTACGTTATCTGCAATGGTTGCAGGGTTACGAGGATCATCTTCTGGAATACCTGCTTCTACTTTACCTACTAAATCTGCACCAACGTCAGCAGCTTTAGTATAAATACCTCCACCTACACGCGCAAATAAGGCGATAGACTCAGCACCTAAAGAAAATCCAGTCAATACTTCGATTGTTCTTAGCATTTCCTTTGGATCTCCAGTTACATAGAAATATTGTTTTAATATTAAATACAAACCACCAAGGCCTAAAACAGCTAAACCAGAAACACCTAATCCCATTACAGATCCGCCTGTAAACGAAACATTCAATGCTTTTGATAAACTCGTTTTTGCAGCTTCAGCAGTTCTAACATTTGCTTTAGTAGCTACTTTCATCCCAATATAACCAGCAGTCGCACTAAATACGGCACCAATTACAAAAGCCACAGCAATCGTCCAGTGACTATCTTCGTTTTTAGTCGCCATGAAACCTAATAATAAGGCCACAATCACAACGAAATATCCTAGGATTTTCCACTCTGCTTTTAAAAACGCCATTGCACCTTCAGAAATGTAGGTGCTAATTTCTTTCATTCGATCGTTTCCAGCTGGTTGCTTAGATACCCAATTGAATTTCAACATTGTATACAATAAACCAAAAATACCCATTGCCGGAACGGCATAAAATAGAAGATCTTTCATAAGCTATACTTATATTCTTTTTGTTTAAGATTAAGGATTGCAAAAATAGGGTGTAAAGTCCAAAAAAACGATAAAATAGGTGTAAAATGCGCTATTTTACTCAACTAATGACGTCGTATCCTCTTTTCCTGTAAACACGGCTGCAATCTCCTTGCCTTTATAGATGGCACGGTTGTATCGATTCCCTAAAATGATGATGGTAGCGGTTTGACCGACTAAACGGGTGAAAACTGTGTTATTACCATGCCACCATCCATTATGATAGATCAGCTTTTCTTCATTCGGTTTAGCCAATACTCTCCATCCTAAACCATAATTATGCCAATACTTATTAGTAGGGCTTTTAGGTTCATAGGCCATTTCCAATGTAGTAGGTTGTAAAAAACGTCCTTCTGTCAAGGCTTTATCCCATAAATAGAGGTCTCTTGCAGTACTGTACACATTTTTATCGCCATAGATCATGTCATACTTCTCCACTTGATAGGGCACCATTTGAGCATTGTAGGAAGGCAGGTATTTGTCCATATTTTGTTGACTCATGACAAAACTATGTTCCATATTCAATGGCTTAAAAATGGTTTCTTGCAAATAGGTAGGGAAGTCTTGACCAGTTATTTTTTCGATGATCAATGCCAATAACACATAATTGGTATTACAATACCTAAATACCCTGTCTGGATTGGCTGCAATAGCTGGTTTTCTTTGGATCATAAAGTCTAAGACATCTTGGTTCGTATATAAACCTGGTCTAAACGGCGCTGAATTTTTTACCAATACCAATTTCTTTGCCCATCGGCCTCTTTTGGTTTTATACCTTACCGATTTATATTGTTTTGTCTCCAAGAAATAGGCATAATCTGGTAAGCCACTTCGATGGGATAATAACATTTCTATGTTTACATTCTTATATGGGAATCCTGGTAAATATTGATCTACTGAGGCTTTCAGGTCTAGTTGATCTTTTTCCCATAATTGCAAGGCGGCCATGCCCGTGAATGTTTTAGAGACGGAAGCCAAATGAATAGGGGTCGCTGCCACCAAGGAGTCTTTGGTTTTATAATTCGCATAACCTTTGTAATCTTCAAATATAATTTCTCCATTCTTGGCCACTAAAATTTGACCACTAAAATTTTTATTCCCTAAAATAGATTGATACTTAGTTTTAATCGCTTCGGCATATTGCTCTTTTTCTCCAGTACTAATTTTATTATAAGTGTAATTATTTCCTGACAAGGTAAAGTTTGGCCCCTGACTTGATCCACAGGAAGCAGTCAGTAATAAAATTTGTAACAATAAAAAGGATCGAACGACCATCTGTTAGTATTTATAAGGGTACACTGGTATAACGTAAAATGGATATAAAATATTGTGATTGAAGTCAAAACGCTAATTTTAAATTAACTTTGTGCTATGAGCAAAATTGACCTTACCAGCTTTCCCAAAGATAGAATTAAAGTACTGTTTTTAGAAAACATTAGTGATAAAGCAGTGCAATACTTCAAACAACAAGGGTATGCCGATGTAAAGAAGGTATCAGGTGCTTTAAGTGAGGAGGAATTGATTAAAGTCATCAAAGAAGTTCATATTTTAGGTATTCGCTCTAAAACCTATATATCTAAGAAAGTGTTAGATAGTGCAAAAAAACTACAAGCAATTGGTTGTTTTTGTATTGGCGTGAATCAAGTGGATTTAAAAGCTTGTAAACAAAAAGGCATTGCTGTTTTCAACGCACCATATAGTAATACCAGAAGTGTGGCTGAATTGGTAATTGGTGCTTCCATTTTATTGATTCGTAGAATTTTAGATAAAAATAAAGCAGCCCATAACGGGGTATGGAATAAGGATGCAAAAGGAAGTTTTGAATTAAGAGGCAAAACAATGGGTATCATAGGTTATGGCAATATTGGCACACAATTAAGTGTGATGGCAGAAGCTATGGGTATGCGTGTACAATTTTTTGATATTGAAACGAAATTGCCTTTAGGAAATGCACAAACAAAAAAATCTATCAAAGAGATTGTAAGTAGCTCTGATATTATTTCATTACACGTACCAGAAACAAATCAAACTAAAAATTTGATCAATAAAGCTGTCATCAAGCAATTTAAAGCGGGTTCTATTTTAGTAAACTATGCTAGGGGAGAAGTGGTAGACTTGGATGCATTAGCGGAAGCGATCAAAGAAAAACATATTGCAGGTGCAGCAATTGATGTATTCCCAGTGGAGCCAGAAAAAAATGGAGATGCATTTAGCACACCATTACAAGGTTTATCCAATGTCTTATTGACACCACATATTGGCGGATCAACTGAAGAAGCACAGGAAAATATTGGAGAAGATGTGAGTATCAAATTATATCAATACTTAGAGCGAGGTGTTTCCAATGGTTCTCATACTATCCCATCATTGAGCTTACCTCCTGTGGATGGCGCACATCGAATTTTACATATCCATAAAAATGTGCCTGGTGTATTGGGTGCGATCAATACTTTATTGTCAAAAAATAAAATCAATATTGTTGGTCAATACTTAAAAACAAATGATGAAATTGGCTATGTGGTTTTAGATGTGGATAGTAAATTATCCAAGCAAGCCATGACCTTATTAAAAGAAGTAAAGGCAACTGTTAGGGTTAGGATGTTGTATTAATCGCTTGAATCATTGCTTTAATTTCATCTACGTCTACATCAAAATATTGCATATTTTCTTGCATGGTGGGTTGATTGAATGCCATTTTAGAAGGCATCGCTTTTCTTGCAGAACTATGCATTTCCTTTGCTCCTGTTTGAGTGACAATTGTTGCAATATTATCGGCCCTAACGCCACTACCTGGTAAAATAATAATTCGATCCTTTGCCTTTTCGACCAATTGTTGAATCATTGGAATAGCATTGCCCACATTGGGTACTTGTCCACTTGTTAAAATACGCTTACAGCCCATATCAATTAATTGTTCTAGCGCCAAGAATGGATCTTGACAACGATCAAATGCTCTATGAAAACTTATTTCCATTTGGCCAGCAGCTTGAATTAAAGCACTCGTTCTTTTTGTGTCAATATTTCCATCGGTATTCAATAATCCAATCACTGCTCCTTTAAAACCCAATTGTTGACAAGCGATTAAATCGTTTTGCATCACCTGAAATTCTCTGTCTGTATACAAAAAGTCGCCGCCTCTTGGACGAATAATAGGGTAGACAGGTTGCTTGGTTAATTGAGACATTAATAACAAACTTCCATAAGAAGGCGTAGTACCTCCTTCCATCGGATTTTCACAAAATTCAATTCTATCAGCCCCTGCAGCTAATGCATTCAAAGCAGCTTCTATATTAAACGCAGCAATTTCAAGTAATACTTTTGACATTTCTAATTTTAAATTAAATAAGTAGCATCAATTAATTTGTTGCCTTCGTTATTATACACGGAAAAATTAAATCCTTTTTGTAAAGCATATGCACCCACATTTCCTTTTTTATTGATAGCAACAAAACATACTTGAATGTCTTTTGCTTTTTCTTTTTTGATTCGATTGATTTTTTCAACAACAAGCTTACACGCTTCTTCTGGGCTTTTTCCCTGACGCATCCATTCCACCACTGCACTCGCTCCAGCCACTCTTATCACATCTTCACCTTGACCAGTAGCCACTACTGCACCCACTTCGTTGTCTACATATAAACCTGCTCCAATGATAGGGGAGTCGCCTACACGGCCACGCATTTTAAATCCAGCGCCACTTGTGGTACAGCTACCACTTAGGTTCCCAAATTGATCCATTGCAATCATTCCAATGGTATCATGATTCCACTGTCCATCGGTTAATTTTTTTGGTGCATCAAATGCAGGGTCATTATAAGTAGCCGATTGATTTTTTTCCACATTGATGATTGGTTGATAATTGGATGTCTTCAACCATGCTTTATAATTCTTATTAGCTTGATCAGATAATTCAGGAGATTCTAAAGTAAAACCATTCGCCAAAGCAAATGCTTGTGCACCTGCACCAACTAAAAACACATGTGGTGATTTTTCCATTACTTTTCTCGCCACTGAAATAGGATGTTTGATGCGCTCTAAAAATGCAACAGAACCACAATTAAATGCATGATCCATGATGGACGCGTCTAATGTCACAATCCCATCTCTATCCGGGTTTGCACCTAGTCCAACACAACAATTAAGTTCATTTTCAGTCACCATGACTCCTTGTTCCACCGCATCCAAAGCATTGCCTCCATTTTTTAATACTTCCCAAGCTGCTACATTCGCTCTTAATCCTGCATCCCAGGTGGATGCAACAATAGGTTGGATACTATTAGATGGATTTGTTGACTGGATAAAATTAGGTATCGAAAAACTAGTGATTCCTAATCCACTTAAATTGATAAATTTTCTTCTGTCCATGTTGATTGTGCTATTAATAATCAGTGCTTAAAGATAGTCAGTAAGCGGTTAATTTTGTACATTTATACAGATTATGATGCAAACAATATTTGATCAATATGGATGGGAAAATGCAATCGCAATTCCATTGAGTCAGGGTTTAATTAACCACACTTATGAACTGCAAACTGCGCAAGGTGATTTTATTCTACAAAATATCAATACCCAAGTATTCAAAGATCCTTATACCATTGATCATAATATCAAAGCGATTGGACAGTATTTTCACAACAATAAAAAGGATCAGCTATTTACCCATTTAGTACCTAATTTAAGAGGGGAGACATTGATCGAATGGGAAGGGAAGCATTACCGTGCATTCAAGAAAATTGAGGGTATTGCATTGGATGTATTAACAAATGCATCTCAAGCTAATGAAGCTGCGTATCAATTTGGAAAATTCACAGCTAGTTTAAATGAATTTCCAATAGGGGCGTTGAAAGTCACTATTCCTCAATTTCATGACCTTGCTTTAAGGTACCATCAATTTGAGCAAGCTTTGATGCATGGAGATGCCAAGAGAATGGAAACCGCAAAAGAGGCGATCTTATTTCTTAAATCCCATCAATCTTATGTAAAAAGATGGTTGGATTTCACAACGAATAAAGAAGCGCATTTAAGGGTCACCCATCATGATACAAAAATTAGCAATGTTTTATTTAAGGACGAGGAGGCAATATGTGTTATTGACTTAGATACAACTATGCCTGGCTATTTTATAAGTGATGTAGGCGATATGTGCAGAACCTATCTCTGCCCAGTCAACGAAGCCTGTCAGGATTTAGATCAAATTAAGATATTACCCGAAAGATGGACTGCGATTCAAAATGGATACTTAAAAGCGATGGGGGAGTTCTTGACCCCTTTTGAAAAAGACCATTTTGCATTTTCTGGACAATCTATTATTTATATGCAAGCCCTACGTTTCTTAACCGACTATCTACAATTAGATCCATATTATAAAGTAGATAGACCTAGTCAAAACTTAGATCGTACCTTAAATCAGAACCAATTGTTGATAGAATTCAATCAATTAGTTTAATATTAATATTAAGCTTAATTATCTAAATAATTATATTTCAATTATTTAGATTTAATTAATACTGGTCATCCATTGCAAAATCAGCCTTTCTGTTTTTCCATTTTCCACGGGTGAAATCTGGGATCTCTTGTACCTGTCCATTTTCTTCAATTGATTTCTCTGATAATGGTGTAATCGCATACCAAGTAGCTAAATCATATACATCCATAGGGAATGGAACGGCTCTTTTAATACATTCTATGAAAGCATTGACCACAAAAAAGTCCATTCCACCATGTCCGGCTCCAGCTGTATCAGATTCAAAACGCTTCCATAAAGGATGATCGTGTTGCTTTAAGTAGGCTTCTGGATTTTCCCATTGATGGGATTTTGGAGAAAGTCCTTCTATATAGATATGTCCAGATGCAAATTGACCAGACGAAAAGTCCTGCCAAAGTCCTTGCGTACCTTGAACCCTGAAACCAAGATTATAAGGACGGGGAGAATTGGTGTCATGCGTTAATAATATCGTCTCTCCATTCGCAGTTTGAATACTAGTAGTAACAATATCTCCTAATTTAAAATTTAATTTCGCATTAGG
>CAIZLI010000090.1 GCA_903933765.1 uncultured Bacteroidota bacterium | reverse complement strand
TAGCGCTGTGATTGCCTATGCCGTTTTAAAGGGAGAAACTAAGTCAATTAAGGCTTAGAGTCCCTTACTGTTGTTATATTTGTGGCTCAATAAAGGCCAATTTATGTCTCCATTAATGCAACAGTTAGAAGCAACTGCAAGTTTTATTCAGTCAAAAATTACTACAAAAGCAAATACTGCGATCATTTTAGGTAGTGGGTTGGGAAATCTATCAAGTGTGATTGAAGCAGAGTTCAGTATCCCTTATAGTGAAATCCCAAATTTTCCAGTGAGTACTGTTGAGGGACATAAAGGAAGGTTGATATTGGGGACATTGAATGGCAAAAAAGTTTGGGTCATGGAAGGCCGTTTCCATTTCTACGAAGGGTATACTGCAGAACAAGTAGTATTCCCAATTCGTGTATTAAAACTATTAGGGGTAGAAAATCTTTTATTGTCAAATGCTGCAGGTGGTGTCAACAAAGCATATGCAGTGGGGGATTTAATGATCATCAAAGACCATATTAGTTTTTTTACACCCAATCCTTTATTGGGAAAAAATGAACCTGCATTGGGTACACGTTTCCCAGACATGAGCGAGCCTTATGCCAATACATTTATTGAAAAAGCAAAACAAATTGCTTCTGCAAATAAGATTAAAGTGCACGAAGGCGTATATGTAGGTGTAACAGGTCCAACTTTTGAAACAAGAGCAGAATATCAACTCATCAAGATTTCAGGTGGAGATGTGGTTGGCATGAGTACAGTGCAAGAAAATATTGCTGCAGTGCATTGTGGTATGAAAGTTTTTGCAATGAGTGTAGTCACCGATTTAGGCATTAGAGAAGACAATAACGTCATCACCCACGAAGAAGTATTGGCAGCAGCAAATGCAGCTGAACCATTATTAACTGTAATTTTTAGTGCATTGGTAAAAGAAATCGCCGCATAAGGCAATTATTTTTTCATAGCACGAACATAATAACGAACATGAGGACTAAGCGTATTTTATTCATCTGTTGTTTTGCAACTTGTCTCTTGAATGGACAGTTGAGTGCACAGAATATGCGCTTTAATTCTTTTGGTGGAGGAGGAGGAGGAGGCGCAACAGACTCTTTACAAAAAAGAGATAAGGCGGAGGACTCGATAGCGATTTATTATCGATTGTATAATAGCTTGGCCATTCGTAATATGGATACTAGCGTAGCCGATTTCTTTTCAAAATTCATCCTACCTTATAGTCATTATCATTTAGGAAATTTAGGGAATGCAAGCAGGTCTTTTTTATTTAATCCCCTGCAAAGAGGGGGATGGGATGCTGGTTTTAGGGCCTATGAAGTCTACAATTACACATTAGAGCAAACTCCATTTTATCAAACCACCAAACCATATACTGAACTAGGGTATTTGTTGGGAGGTAAAGGAGAGCAATTGATAGAATTATTGCATACCCAGAATAAAACCAAGCAATTCAATTATTCTTTTGCTTATCGATTTAGCAACGCCCCAGGAAATTTAAAAAACCAACATGCGAATTTGAACAATATGCGCATAGCTGCAAATTATCAATCTAAACGCAAGCGCTATGCCTCTTATTGGGTCATGTTATTGAATAAGTCTGCTTCTTCTGAAAATGGGGGATTAGTGAAAAGTCAATTAATTGATAGCCTTTCTTTAAACAACCCCTATGAGCTAGAAACAAGATTGGGTATAAGTGGTGCTTCTTTTAGAAATCCTTTTAATACCAATATCGCCACTGGGTCCACTTACAAGGAGCAAAATTTTGTATGGAAGCAGACTTATGATATTGGACAAAAAGATTCTATAGTGAAGGACACGGTGACGACTTATTTATTTTATCCTAGACTCCGATTCCAGAATGAAATAAAATACCAAACCAATCAATTTACATTTGCTGACGCGAACCCATTGGCGCTCAATTATGAGCAGTATTTTAATTACAAATTGCCAGTGGGAGATGCCATGTTATTTCAAGATCAATGGAAAAGATTCACGAATGAATTTAGCTTAGTTTCTTTTCCTGAAAAAACCAATCCCAATCAATTCCTTCAAGTTGGACTTGGTTACCAGCAATTGAATTTTAAAGACACCCTACTTAGTTGGTCCAATCATGATGTATATGGTTTAGGAGTTTATAAAAACAAAACCAAGAACCAGCGTTGGGATATTCAAGCATCTGGAAAATTATTTTTAAATGGCTATCATGCAGGAGATTATGAAGCATTGTTTTCTTTGACGAGTGTATTCAATAAAAAAGGGGATCAAGTGGCTCTATGGTTGCAAAATTCAAATCGAACGCCTTCTTTTAATCGTCTTGGAATCACCGCATTCCCTATTTCCAAATTAATTGGTATTGATAAAGAAAATATTATAGAGGCTGGTGCAATGTGGGATCAAAAAAGCCGTGGTTTATCTGCCTCGTTTCAGTACAAACTCATTCAAAATTTTCAGTATTTTGGTGCAGGATATCAACCATTGGTTTATGATAAAACATTGAGTTATATTAAAGGAACGGTATCTAATCAATTGAAATTAAGTACGCATTGGAATTGGTACAATGAGCTAAGTTTACAATTAGTAGATCCCGATGCGCCTATACATTTGCCTGTTATTTTCACTAGACAGCGCCTTGCTTTTGAGGGCAATTTCTTTAAAAACTTATTCCTATCCACTGGCTTAGAAATGATCTATCATAGTGCTTTTCGACCAGATGCATATATGCCCCTAACTGGGCAGTTTTATCTACAAGACCAATTTACAACCAATAATAGGCCTATTGCCAATGTGTTTTTAAATTTCAGGATCAAAAGATTCAAAGGCTTTATTCGTATGGAACAGTTAAATACTTTGTTAGCGACTAGTAATCAATTAGGTACACGTTACCAATTTACTGCCCCAAATTATCCTGGCACAGGGACTTGGTTAAGAGTTGGGATTTGGTGGAATTTTATCAATTAGTACTACCTTTGTATAGTGAAGCAATTTTTGACCATATTACTTTTATTTGTGTATAGTTTTTCCAGTATTGGAGCAACTGTAAAAGCGCATTTATGTGCTGGAAAAGTT
>CAIZLI010000089.1 GCA_903933765.1 uncultured Bacteroidota bacterium | reverse complement strand
CATAAAAGGTGTCTTGCATATCACGCGCAGGATGATCTTCTGGTAAATTCATGGCGCCAAAATTGTGCCAATCATCTTCGATCTCTGGTCCTTCTGCCACAGCAAATCCCAATCTTTTAAAAATGGAGACCATTTGATTGCGCACCAAGTTGAGTGGATGTCTTGTGCCAACTGGTGTTGGGTCACCTGGTAAACTAAAGTCCATGCCTGTATCTGTCTCGGCACTATCCCCTAATCCTGCTTGTAATGCTTCAAATTTTTCTTCGGCTACAATTTTAAATGCATTCAAAATTTGCCCAAATTCCTTTTTTTGATCATTGGGTACATTTTTCATTTCACCCATGATTTGTTTTACCAAACCCTTGGTTCCCAAGTATTTAATTCTAAACTCCTCTAAAGCGGCTGCATTGGCTGCTTCGGCGGCAGTGATCTCCTTTTTAATGTCTTCTATTTGCTTTAATAGTTGCTCCATGCTACGAAGATAAGTAATAAATAAACCTAAAAAACCTTACATTTGTTACTCGTTGAAGTAATATATACATGGAGTACAATACAGCAAGAAGCATCATGGGGATGAGAGAGTATGGCCGTCACGTTCAGAGGATGGTGGATCATCTATTGACCATTGAGGATAAAGAAAAAAGACAAGAACAAGCTAAAGTCGTAATTGAGTTGATGGGATTCCTAAACCCTCAATTAAAGAATATCGAAGACTATAAACATAAGCTTTGGGATCACTTATTTTTTATGAGTGGATTCAAATTAGATGTAGAAAGTCCTTATCCCATCCCAACTAAAGAAACTTATAAGCAAAAGCCTGACCCTTTGCCTTACCCTCAACGCAAAATCAAATATGCGCACCTTGGGAAGAATTTGGAATTGGTGATTGATAAAGCCATGGCCGAGCAAGATCCAGAAAAGAAAACTGGTTTTGCACATACCATTGCGCATTACATGAAACTAGCTTATAGCAACTGGCATAAAGAATTAGTGCAAGACGATGCAATACGTAGTGAGTTAAATGCCATCACTGGTGGTGAATTAGAATTTAGCAACACACCTTATATCAAACACCGCAATCAAAATTTTGAACGCGATGATTATCGTCCAGCTGGTGGTCGTTGGCAGAACAACCGCAATAGACCAAATGCAGGCGGCGGCGGAGGAAGAAATAATAACAACCGCAATTTTAAAAAGCGTTTCTAGATATCAAAACACCGTATTAATACGGTGTTTTTTATTTTACGATTGGTATATAAATGATACCTTTGTAGAACGAAAATGGAAAAAGCCCCCATCAATACAACTGAATTTAGATCTCTTTGCCCTGTAGCAACAGGATTAGATATTTTGGGCGATAAGTGGACCTTATTGATCCTTAGGGACATGATTTGGGGCCATAAAAGTCTGTTTAGCGAATTCAAAGAGTCGCCAGAGCACATGCCAAGCAAAATGCTGTCTAATCGTTTAAAGAAATTAGAGGAGTTTGGATTTATTTCCAAAAAAGCGGGCATAACCAATAAAAAAAATGTCTACTATTTAATGGAAGACAAGGGCATAGACGCATTCCCAATCATGATCGAAATGGCAATTTTCACTTCGAAACACTTTATTGATTATTTAGGATCAACCTATACTAAAGAAGCACGTAGTGTCATGATTAAAAATAAAAAAGAATTTATCGCTGACATGGTAAAGCAATATAAAAAATTTAAAAAAAGTATCGTTTTTTAAAACGCACTACTATATCATGTATATCATAAAAGAACCCCGTAATTACTTACGGGGTTCTTCATTTTAAAATCTCGAAGCTTATATTTTAAATTCTAACTATTAAAACTTGGCAGGAACGCCGGGCTTTGGTATACTATTTTTTATAAATACCCTTAAGTGGTCATTGCTTGTTGACAGGTCTTCTTTTCTCAAGTACATCATATGTCCACTTCGGTAGCCTTCCCAGAACATTCTGTCTTGAATTTTTCCTGCTGGATCCATCTGCCACATATTATACTTCGCATTGAAATAATCACAGGCACCATCGTAATAACCTGATTGTACCAATAAATTTAAATATGGATTTTCCATCATCGCCATGCGTAAATCATCTCCTGTATTGTTATTGCTGTTATCCCATGGCTGCACTGGGCCAAAAATATAATAATTCAAATCGGTCTTGTAACCTAGCTCATCTCTTAAATACATATTGATGGCTGGTGTGAATGAATGCTCCCATGACAACAACTCTGCGTTGTAATCTGGTTTTTGTCCAGCATTCTTTTTATCCATACCAATGTATCTTGAATCCAATCGTCCAACAGTTTTTCCTTGATCACGCAATAACTCTTTCCAGAAATAATCAAATGGTACTTCCATATTTTGTTCTGCCACTACGGTTTCATTTAAACCAATATAGCCAGCAATTTTTTTCACCATCGCTTTGCGCTTATCTGCTGGCAATGCACCACCTTGTGCTAATGCAGGCATGAGTTCATTGATTGCAAAAGCTTCTACTTCTGGTAAATATTTTTCTAATTCCTTAGACTGAAATGTTGGCGCTAATTTTTTGTGATGCCATGCAGTTGCTGCCATATAAGGAATACGTAATGCCGCACTTGACACTGCATCACGCTTTAATCCAAGATCGGTGGGTGAAACTAAAATCACTCCATTTAAAAACATCCAATGTCTGTTTTGTAATTCTAATGACAATCCAGATACACGATTAGTGCCATAACTTTCTCCAATTAAAAATTTAGGAGAAGCCCATCTTTTTT
>CAIZLI010000088.1 GCA_903933765.1 uncultured Bacteroidota bacterium | reverse complement strand
CTAAATCCCACCACCTGGTTTGTAAATCGTCCCCTATACTTGCCATAGAATTATTCAATTTATGTTGCAAAGGTAGGGGATATCTGTACTTAGTAGGATGGTTTGATTATCTTTGCTCAAATTTCTCGATATGTTACAGGTGACCTATTTAAGACAACATACCCAATTAGCGAAGGACCTACTTGCTGTCAAGCATTTTTCAAATCTAGACCTAGTAGACCAAGTGATTGCAATGGATGACCAAAGAAAGCGTGTACAAGCCAGCTTTGATGACTTACAATCCAAAGTGAATGCAGCATCCAAAGAGATTGGCAACCATATGGCGAAAGGCGAGAAAGAGCAAGCAGAAGCGATCAAGCAAAATGTTGGTGCTTGGAAATTGGCATTGGAACCATTGAAAGTCGAGATGGCAGAAGTGGAATTAGCAGTACAAAATTTAGTCGTGCAATTACCTAATTTACCACATGCTTTAGTACCAAAAGGAAAAACACCCGAAGAGAATGAAGTAGTGAAGGAAGCGGGCACCACTCCAGTTTTACCAGCAGGCGCGATGGCACATTGGGACTTGATTAAAAAATACAATTTAGTAGATTTTGAAACAGGTGCTAAAATCACTGGAAGCGGTTTTCCTTTATATATAGGGAAGGGCGCAAAATTTCAAAGAGCACTTACGCAATACTTTTTAGATTTTAATACTGCAGCAGGATACACAGAATACATCCCACCGTATATGGTGAATGCAGCTTCGGCTTTTGCGACAGGACAATTGCCAGACAAAGAAGGACAGATGTACCATGCAACCGAGGATGATTTTTATTTAATTCCAACGGCCGAAGTACCTGTGACCAATGTATATAGAGATACGATTTTAAAGGATACAGATTTGCCAATCAAGATGACGGCATACTCTCCATGTTTTAGAAGAGAAGCAGGTAGTTTTGGTAAAGAAGTAAGAGGATTGAATAGAGTGCATCAATTTGAAAAAGTAGAGATCATACAAATTGTGCATCCAGATAAAAGCGATGACACATTGAATGAAATGGTGGCACATGTCGAAAATTTATTAATCAGTTTAGGATTACAATACCGTATCCTAAGATTATGTGGTGGTGATATGGGCTTTGCAGCTGCCATTACGTATGACTTTGAAGTGTATAGTGCTGCGCAAGAAAAATGGTTGGAAGTAAGTAGCGTATCAAATTTCAATAATTACCAAACTTACAGAATGAAGTGTCGCTTTAAAGACCAGGAAGGCAAAACGCAATTCGCGCATTCATTGAACGGTAGTTCTTTGGCGTTACCAAGAATTTACGCTGCGATTGTAGAGAACTATCAAACTGAAACTGGCATTAATTTACCTGAAGTATTGGCACCTTATTTTGGCGCGAAGCAATTGATCTAAATAAAATGGTATGATACTAAAAATGCCCCAAGCAATTGGGGCATTTTTTATAATAGCTATCTTTGATTGCATTAAAATTTACTAAATCTCAATCCAACTGCAAATGGTTGCATGTCTATGTAACTTTGATTTTTGTTAAATAAATTACTGTTTGCAAATGAACCATAAAGGCGCACAGATCCAAGACCTAGCTCACCAATAGTTGCAAAACGCCAATCATTTAAATTAAAATTACCACGAAACTTTTCTTTCCCACGCTCTCCGCTAATTTGTTTATTTATGGCATTCCATAAATAGCCTGCACTCATACCGATACTTGCGTAAAAAGCTTTTTTGTTATATGGGTTGGGAGAAAAGTTGAATTGCACAGGGACAGTTAAATATTTAACTAATAATTTATTTTTTGTAAAAGGAATCACATCAAATTTTACATTTTTTTCAATGTCTTCTCTAAAGCTGATGGATTTATCGAATCTGAAATTGAACATTTCTACACCCAATCCATATTTTAAATTAATCTTGTGTTGGTATAAATTTAATTTTTGTGTCACCACCCATATATTGACATTGGTCGATTTTTTATTATTCAAAGTAAAATTTTCAGGGGACATGATTGGTCCTGGGCCATAAGGTAAAACGTTTGGATTTGCTGCAAGCCACATTAAATTAGGACTTTTGTCAACGAAGTTTGCAAAACCAATGTCTAATATCCACCAATTGGTTTCGGTGTTTTTTAATTTTTTAGGTGTGCGTTTGATGGTGATTTTGGTATTATCAAAGTCACCCTCTTCTATCATCGATACCCAATCTTTCTTGTAGTTGCTATCTTGTGATTTAATAATTTGCAATCTACCTAATCTAACGGTATCCTCATTTACAGATTGTGAAATGTCAAAGGAGACTTTCTTATCGTCAAAATCTATTGTGGTGTTATAGGGCGAGATTTTTTTTCTATTTCGATTAGTATTATTCTTGTTTTCGTCGTTTGACCATTTACCAATAACTACATTGCCAATTGCAATAGTGCCTCTTGACTTATTGTCATTGTAATTTTGTTCGCCTTTCTTTTTTACAATTAGCATATTGCCAATAGTAATCGTATCACTTTTAATTTGAATACTATCTGATAACAATTTAGCTGTTGGACTTGTTCTTGAACTATCATTTTGTGCTAAAACTTGAATGCTGAAGCACATTAAAAAGCATACTGATAATGGTAAAAATGTTTTTTTCATATCTATTTTTCTTTTTCTGATTTATTTCTTTTTAGTAAAGCTGAAACTCGTCTAGTAAGTCCTCTAAACTTATTACCATCAATTTCGAAATTTGCGATATAGATGGTTCTGTTTGGGTCTTCAGTATCGATGATTTCATAGCTCGTTAATTCTTTTTCGACTTCAGTTGGCTCTGCATCTAGATTAGCTGAACTGATTGTAAGCGGTATAGCATCAATGGTCATTGGATTGTTATATGTTCTTGGCATTTCCTTCATCACAGTTTGACTTAAGCTACCATTATCGGGAGTAGGTTCAGCCATCGCAATAGATGCCTGTTGAATTAAACTCTTGCGTTGTATTTTTCCAGCATTGTTTGCTTGCGATTTTGATATTGCTTCTTGTATCGTTTTTACTGGTTGATTTGTTTTAGGAGATACCTTGCTAATTTCAGTTTTAACGAAGGGAGAAGCTGCGCTAGGAAGCGTTTCGATTTTTGTCAATTGTTGGTACCCAATAAAAACCATCAAACAAGCAGCGATGGCCGCATAGGTGAATTTGTGTTGATTGAATCTAAATGGAGTGATTATTTTACCCTCAGAAGCAGTTTCCTTTTTCAAGGTATTTTTAAAAGAGGTAGATAATCCTGGGATCGCCTGCATGTCTTCTTTTAAGATAGTTGTATAATTTGTATCCCAATCTTGCTCTAACTCCTCTACACTTGTTTCAAGCGCTTGATTTTTTAGATTTTTCTTAAATGCATATGGTATATTTTCTGCACTAAGAACGGTTGCTTTGAGCGCTTCCATTTCTAATGCATAGATTGGATTGTCTGCAATAAAATCCTCTACCTCCAATCTTTCTTTGGGGCTTAACTCGTTGTCGATGTACAACAAGAAAATGGTTTCATATGTAGATTCGTTCAATTGCATTAGGATGCGGTTGGCGCGTAAGCGGATAATTTGTTTTTTAAAATCAATCTAGCCCTATGTAAATATACTTTTACTTGACTGTCAGATAAGTTCATGATCTCAGCAATCTCTTGGTAACTATACCCTTCATAATCTTTCAATAAAACAAGGCTTTTTTGTGTAGGATTTAATTGATTCACTGCACGCATTAAAAGCTGTTTGAGTTCGGCTTGCCCTTGATTGATTGGTTGATGGGGGATGGAGGTCTCTTCCTCTAAAGGCATTTTATTGGATTTACGAATATGGTCGATCATTTGATGATAGGCCACCGTAAATAAATAAGATTTTGCTTTTTCAGGCAATACTTGCGCTCGATTCACCCATAATTTTTCAAAAGCGGATTGGACAATATCCTGTGCATCTTCGGTATGTCGAATATTTTTTACAATAAATCGATACACACCGTCGGCGAAATTATCTACACAATCATTGTACTCTATATCCGTCATCGCTTTGGTTTAGTCCTTGTTTGATAGGTTAAACGTGGGCAAAGTTAAAAAGTTACAGTGAAATGGCTATTTTTTAGCGACTAATAATCAATGACTTGCTCCTGGATGTCCTGAGGAAGTTCACGCCATTCGTAATGCTGATTTCTTAATTGAGGTTCAAATCCAGCTTCTCTGATGGCTTCTTGAATACTCTTATAAGTGAATCTATGAGGTGCGCCTGCAGCACTTACCACGTTTTCCTCTAGCATAATGCTACCAAAATCGTTGGCACCAGCTTCTAAACAAACCTGAGCAGTTGCTTTACCAACAGTCAACCAGCTGGCTTGGATATTTTTAATATTAGGCAACATGATACGACTGATCGCAATCATGCGAATATATTCTTCGGTCGTGGTTAAATTATGTACCCCTCTAATCTTAGTCAATAATGTATCTACGTCCTGGAAGGTCCAAGGAATGAAGGCTAAAAATCCGTTGGCGCCTTCAGGTTTCATATCCTGTACTTCTCTAATTTTAATTAAGTGGATGAATCTTTCTTCCAAAGTCTCCACGTGTCCAAACATCATAGTCGCACTTGAAGTGATATTCAATTGATGCGCAGCTGCCATCACATCCAACCATTCTTGCGCGCCACATTTTCCATTGGACACTAATTTGCGAACTCGATCTACTAAAATCTCAGCACCTGCACCTGGTAAGGAATTCATACCAGCTTCCTGCAAAGTTTTTAATACATGGGTATGGGTATGTCCACCTATTTTAGCAATATGCGCAATCTCTGGGGGCCCTAGTGTGTGCAATTTAATATCTGGAAATTCAGCTTTAATTTGTTTAAATAAGTTGGCATAAAAATCTAAACCAAGTTCTGGATGGTGTCCACCTTGTAATAATAATTGGTCTCCACCCCAAGCAATGGTTTCCTTAATTTTCACACGATAGGTATCCATATCGGTGATATAAGATTCTGGATGTCCAGGGATGCGGTAAAAATTACAAAACTTGCAATTGGCGATACATACATTGGTCGTATTCAAATTACGGTCAATCTGCCAAGTCACTTTACCATGGGGTACTTGTT
>CAIZLI010000087.1 GCA_903933765.1 uncultured Bacteroidota bacterium | reverse complement strand
GTTGGTATACACTCATACCTTAAACCTAATGAATAAGCCCAAGCTTCTTTGCTATAATTGAATCCAGACCTAACCATGTATTGATCTGCCACACTCATCACATTCGAAGTATACTTAATAGCAGTTGCAGAAGGCGTCCCACCCCTTGCTGTGCTAACACCATTATTGTCCCTTGGATTCAATAAATAAAAGGCGTTGGCATAAGTGCTCCAATTGGTATTGATTTGTCTAAATCCATTAAATTCAACAGTCACACCAAATCCACCATCACCTGGCTGAATTGATTGATCTACATACCCAATTCTTCGCGCGTTGGCTGTATATTGAAATTCATCCTGCGCTTTAAAATTTCCAGTAGGTAATTTGATACCTATTCCAGCCATTAAATTGCCTTTTTTATTGACATCAGGGGCAATCAACCATCTATATGCTGCAAGACGAATATCACCTAAACCTCTTGCTGCAGTTGCAAAACGATAAGGACTGGTATTGCCTAAATGTTCATACTTAGAAGTACGCTCATAATTAACAAGTGGAATACTAATGCCGACCATCCATTTTTCATTGATGTTTCTTGTTAAAGCAAAATCCATCGCACTGGTATAATTGATCACTTCCGATCCTTCTTCAACTCTAAATTTTTGCTCGTCTCTTCCATTAAAATGTTTGTACGAGGTAAAGTACCTGTAATTGATATTTAATGTCCATTTAGAACTGTCTTCTTGGTGCATGCCTGCGTGTTCCATTGTGCATAGGCCACCCACTGTTCTAATAGCTACACAACCTTGTGCATTGGATTGATTGATAAAGCCAAGGCATAATAATGCCAAAATGAATATCGATTTTTTCATGAGTAATTTAAATTATAATAAAATTCAGTTTACGTGAATTTATTTTTTCATTTTTAATTTAGAAACAATATAATTTCCTAAAGCTTGACCCTTTTCTGTGCTTGTAAGACAAGAATTGTGAAAATGGATACCCCCGTAAAAACGCGCCCAATTGTTTTCCTCTGCGGCATGCCTAAAAGACTTAAAGCTTCTGTTTTCAATACCAAACTCTAGTTCAGTAGAGTCTGTATAGGCAAAATTATCACCATAGACACTTGTTAGAGCTTCTGCGGCCGAAGATGAAATAGTGGAGTGTCCACAAGTATATTCAGGGAAAGCAGGGGTTTGTAAAAGCGGTCTCCAATTTGGATCGATGTATTTATTGATCACTGTTTCTGGACGTACAGTTTTGTAGGTATACTTTGCATCCCATGTGTGGATGAATGCATCAAATAAAGTAATCGCTGTTTTAGCATAAGCATATACAGCGGTATTAAAGTCTGACTTAGCGGTTTTATTCGCAATACCTACAATGCTCATCCAATGACCTGGAGGAGAGAATTTCTTGGTGCTAAACATGGCATGGCCAGTCACATTCACTTTAAAAGGATTGTCGTCCCAGAAATTAGCGATATGCTTTTGCTCCTCCGTTAAACTATCACCTGCATTTTTTACCATCATTAAGTGCTTATAGTATTCGCTGTTCTTATCGGTTACGTTAAAAGCAGGAGGAGGTAAAGGTCTAAACTGACTTGCACTATCAATGGCCATTGTTCTAATCTCGGCCCAATGTGGTTCTGCTGCAGATGCATACATAGGTGGTGTTGGCACCCAACGTCCTGGAGAATCTTTTACAGTGTATCTTTCAGCGCTTCTTGTCTGCGCATAATTGTCTTTTTTACTCCATGCAATAATGGTCGTACTAATTTCTTTTGCGAATGCTTCAGATGCTTCAACCATTTTACTCGACATCCCATTTGATTTGACTAATTTTCTTAAACTATCTGTATAGTCTTGCATGCTTCCTTCTGGGAAAGTCACTGCCTGCCCTACTGTTGTATAGGCAACCAATGCTGCATAAGGAAAATCGATATTCGCAGTGTCTTTTGGCTTTGGCATTTGTGCAAGCCCCTTTAATTGCCCAGCTAAACTTTGGTATGCAGAGGGATTACCAGCTGCGACCACTTCATAGCCTGCAATCGCTGCATAGGCATAGTTTCTAGAAGCCACAATTGGACTAAAATTATTACCCATCACCACCTGATTTAATTCATGCACTGTATAGGCATATAAGTCAGGATTATTGGTAATATTTTTATAGTCATTCGACTGGTTACAAGCTGCCATTGATATTGCAAAAAGCAATACTGCAAATAATTTATTCATTTGAAATCATTAAAGGTAAAATCGAAAAGCGCATAGCTATAGTTGCATATGCATGATGATAATGCGATGCAAAGCATGGCACTATAGTAAAAAAGAAAAATTAAGCAATCATTTTTGGAGGCGGACCTTGTACCGTTAAATAATTGCTTATTAAACGCGTAGCGTAACGATAACCAGTCGTTACATTCGCCAAATTTGCTGGCGCTAGATGCCAGCTACTATTTTGTTGGATATAATCAAAACTGATAAATTTTGCGGTTGACTTTCCCAATGGAACAGACTTTTTATCTGGATTCGAGTTAGAAAGGTCTTGTGCTAATTTATAAAAATCTTCTCTTGCATTTTTAATATGCAAACGATCTTGGTTGGGTAGTACTTTTAGTTCAAGGCTATCATTGTAAATTCTTCTTTGAACATACTGATAGACGATGCCTTTAATCACAATCTCTCCATCCACTCTTTCAAATTGAGGATTGTTCGCGTAATAAGGTAGATTGATTGGCGTCTTAATAGTGACTAAGTAAGCTTCGTCATAATTATTTTCTTCAATTAGATGGACTAATTGAGTGCTTGCTTTTTGGTCAAAATAATTCGATACCAATCGGTATCCAAATCCGTTAAAAAGCAAAATGCCCAAGAATAATATGG